>CAJXQP010000077.1 GCA_913058275.1 uncultured Gammaproteobacteria bacterium
ATCTACACCTCTCTATTCGTCGGCAGCGTCAGATGTGTATAAGAGACAGTTCCTATAGAATTTCTCGCGGGAAATTTCGTAGTAGACATGCTCCTTTAGTCCGGTACTTTCTGAAACTTTCGGGTGAAGAAAATTCTCCTCTCGATTTTTCATTCCCAGTCTCGACATAACGTTTCGCGAGGGAGAATTCTCGATGGTAGTGAAGGCTGCTACTTAATCTTGCTCTAGAATAGAAAACGCGAAATATAGCGCAGCGGTTGCGGCTTCTGTAGCGTAGCCTTTACCCCAATAGGCCTTAGCTAGCCGCCATCCAACTTCCATGCAGTTGGCAACGGGTAAGTCATCTGCCTGATTCAGGCCGACGAGGCCTATAAATGCGTTGTCACTCTTGCGCTGGGCAACCCAAAATCCCCAACCTTTCTGTGCTATTAGATTGTCGAGTTTCTTAGTTAGTGCGCCGCTCTCTTTACGAGAAAGTAAACTCGGGAAGTAACGCATTACGTCAGGGTCTGCATTCATGCTGGCAAACTCTGCATAGTCTTCGCTTCGCCATTGACGCAGCACGACGCGTGCAGTTTCTAGCTGGTAGGAGTTACTCATAGCATTTCTGATAACACGATAACAATCCTTAGGCACTTCATTGAGACTAGGTCATTAAGAATACCTGATTCTTGTTGCCGTCTTTACAGTGCTTCATCGGCGAATAATTCTCTGGACTAGCGGTCGATTTTTTTGTCGGTAAAGAGGTAATCTTTTAGTTCTTTATCTAGAACTGAATCCCTACGTCGAATCCATTCCAGAACCATGGCCGCGTGTTCTTTTTCTTCATCTCTATTGTGTTCGAGAATTTCTTTCAGTTCTGGATCTTTGCATGCGTCGACGCGCTGGTTATACCAATCGACTGCTTCGAGTTCTTCCATTAAAGAAGTGATAGCTCTATGCATATCTCGAGTCTCGTCACTTAGTTCTTCGATGGGTTCATGATAGCCTTCGTTAGCCATGATTTTTCCTGCAGGATGTTTGATTAGAGGATGTTAGGAATCTACGGCAAACATACAGCAATAGTGAAAGCTTGCAAACACATTAAAGAAGCCTAGGTGTACTAGGACTTATTCATCTCATCTGCTAATGCTTCATGTCCGCCGTAGGCTAATTGCTCTTGCACATTGGTTTGATCTTGTACGCTGCGGTTCTGACTGAGCTTAAACTTACACTGTATCGAAGTAATCGCAATCTCGATACCAATGATGCCGCGTAGCATCGAGGTGGCGTAGTCGGGTTTCCAAGGGTTTGGATAGCGAGTTTCATTCTGTTCGGTGAGTGTATCAACCACATGCTTGAGTTTTTCGGGATCGGTGAAACTCTCTGCAGTTCCTTCTATATGCACAGCCTGATAGTTCCAGGTGGGAACTCCCGCAGATTCATACCAGTTAGGACTTACATAGGCGTGCTCGCCCTGTAGTGTGACGAGAACTTTCTGTTTATGAATGTGCTGCCATTGTGGGTTTGCCTTTGCAAGGTGACCGACAAGTACTCTACTTTCTGCATCATAGAGAAAAGGTATGTGAGTTGAGACGATTGCAGTGTCAACCAGAGAGATTAACTGACCAAAGGAATTTGCTTCGATGAACCTACTTATTTCTGTCTCATCTGTGATCTCGAAATGTTTGGGTATGTACATAGAGGCCTCTCGGTGGTCATGGGAATGCTTACTAGGCCTTACTTAAGGCGGTGCTACAAATACTGTAGCTAGGTTGGTGGTAGCTGGAATGCATGACCGGAAGATTTATTGCCTAGTGAGTCGAAGTTTTGTTCGCTAAAGCGTGTCGGGCCGGACTGGTCGACGATCAGAGCGGTAGAGCATAGAGTTCCATACTCTCTCTGGGGATTCAGAATAAATGCGGAAGACAATTTGCGTTCTATTTCAATTCCTATTCCAGTATCCGGTAGGTCTCTATCCTCTGCTTGGGACCTATCAGCCATCATCGCGAGAAGCCCATCGGTAGTCAGTTCCTCAGGTTGTTGCATCAATGCCTGCAGGCGTTTTTTACCCTTGTCTACTTTGGGCCAGGAGGAGTTTAATAAGCCGTTCGATAATCCATGCACCCCGGGTTCAAGCTCCCACACCTTCTCTTCGTGGTTGTTTACGTAGAATAGTGAGTGGTTATCGCCTACGATCAGGTTGTAGCCTGCAAATTGTTCATAGTTTTGAGCTAGCATTGCGCAATATTTTTCGGGAGAATCGGTTCCGCCTAGAAACTGTCGCGTCAAATCGCCACGAGATCTGGGCTTGCGTTCTGCCTGGGATGGATCCCTTATATTCGTCACGGCGGCGAATCGCCCGCTCTGAGTAATACCCAGCCAAGTACCTCCAGCCTGCTCATCTCTTCCAGAGAGTATCTGTTGGCCAGATTCTTCATCTGTCCAGAGGGCGGCTTGAGCGGTGGGTCGGGCGAAACTCTCGTCTCTGTTAGCGGCTACAACTAGTGGAAAACGCGGGTCACACTGGAACGCAAATATGATTAGGCACATTGCTGCTATGTTAACGCCTCATTGAGTGAATGGACAGAATCCGTGAGGGTGAGATAAAATTATGCAGCCTTGAAATTGCCAAACTATCTTGTCACGGGTTGAGTATAATGACGGCTTAAGGGCCTGCGGGCATCTCAACCGACACAAGCGACTCCGACCCATGCTGACATTTCCCCAGTTCGACCCAGTAGCACTGGCCATCGGCCCAATAAGCATTCATTGGTATGGCATTATGTATATGATCGCCTTCGGAGGTGCTTGGGGCCTGGCGTCAATCCGCGCAAAGCAGCAATCTGGCGAGTGGACAGCAGAGCAAATATCCGACTTGGTGTTTTACGGAGCATTGGGTGCAGTGCTCGGCGGCCGCATGGGTTCTGTGTTGTTCTATAATTTCGATCGCTTCCTCTCCGATCCAATATGGCTACTGCGGGTCTGGGAAGGAGGCATGTCTTTTCACGGAGGGTTGCTCGGTGTGCTGCTGGCATTCTTCCTGTATTCGCGCAGCATCAAGAAAGAATTTTTTGAGGTAATGGACTTCATAGCCCCCTTAGTACCGTTTGGCCTCGGCGCCGGCCGCTTTGGCAATTTCATTGGAGGTGAGCTTTGGGGTAGGCCCACTGATGTAGCATGGGGCATGGTATTTCCTCATGTTGATCAACTGGCACGCCATCCTTCTCAACTCTACGAGGTGGCATTAGAGGGAATCGTATTATTTACCTTTCTCTGGTGGTTCTCGTCTAAGCCCAGGCCACGAATGGCGGTGACTGGACTTTTCGCGATCGGCTATGGAAGTTTCAGGTTCTTCATTGAATTCTTCCGCGAGCCCGATTTGCACCTCGGTTTCGTCGCGCTAGATTGGATGACTATGGGACAGGTGTTATCTGCACCATTGATAGTCGCGGGTTTGATCGTATTGATACTTGCTTATATGAAGCCACAGCCACAACATAATTCTTTGTAGTCGCCCCCTTTAACCCATTGATAGAAGAAAAGTGTCATGCAGCAATATTTGAATCTCTGTCAGCGAATTGTCGATGAAGGTGTTTGGATTGAGAACGAGCGTACCGGCAAAAAGTGCCTCACCGTCATCAATGCGGACCTGACCTATAATGTCGGCGGAAACGCATTCCCCATCATTACTACTCGCAAGAGTTTCTGGAAGGCGGCTATCGCCGAGCTTCTAGGCTATCTGAAAGGCTTGGACAATGCCGCGGACTTTCGCGCTCTAGGCACTAAATCATGGGATGCTAATGCCAACGAGAACATGGCCTGGCTGAGTAATCCTGCGCGCAAGGGTGCCGATGACATGGGTCGGGTCTATGGCGTTCAAGGCAGGAGTTGGCAGAAGCCGAATGGAACGAGCATCGATCAGTTGAAGAAGATAGTCGACAATCTCAAGGCAGGTGTGGACGACCGCGGGGAGATATTGACGTTCTATAACCCCGGTGAATTCCACCTAGGCTGCCTGCGTCCGTGTATGCACACGCATACTTTTTCCCTACTTGGTGGCAAGCTTCATCTTACGAGCTATCAGCGCTCCTGCGATGTACCACTTGGACTGAATTTCAATCAGATTCAGGTTTTTACATTGTTGGCACTAGTAGCGCAGATTACTGGCAACTCGGCGGGGCTTGCCTATCACAAAATCGTCAATGCCCATATCTACGAAGATCAGCTTGAACCAATGCGCGATGTTCAGCTTCAGCGCGAGCCGTTTGATCCTCCACAGCTACATATCAACCCAGATATCAAATCGCTTGAGGATATTGAGACTTGGGTGACCATGAAGGATTTCGAAGTCGAGGGCTATGAGCACCATGACTCCATCGCCTATCCTTTTTCGGTTTAATCACCTCGAAGTTACTTTTTAGAGAGCACGCTATGAAACTCGCATTGATATGCGCCATGTCTGAGAATCGAGTGATCGGACGTGACAACGGCTTACCTTGGCACCTTTCTGAAGACCTGAAATACTTCAGGCGTACCACCATGGGAAATTGCATGATTATGGGCCGTAATACTTGGGAGTCCATAGGGCGCGCGTTACCAGGAAGAACCAGTATCGTCATTACTAGCAACGCAAATTATCAGGCTGAGGGTGCTGAAGTGGTTGGGTCTTTGGAACAGGCAATTGAGCGAGCCGAATCACTATCCAAATCCACAGGTAGCGTAGAGGCCTTCGTGATCGGTGGGGCGGTGTTGTATCAGGCAGCGCTGCCTCTGGCAGATACACTGCATCTCACGCGGGTGCATGCACAAGTCGAAGGGGATACTACTCTTCATGAATTCGACGAGTCGCATTGGAAAGAAATTTCGCGTGAGCAATATCAGCACGATGAATCCAATCAATATGACTACAGTATCTGCGTAATGCAGCGTGTAAGCTAAGCCTCGAACGCTTAGTTACAATCTCTTTAATAACACCTTCGACTTACGCTGATAGTTGTACAGTTCTTGTCTGGTTTCGGGCAAGTCGCTAAGCTGCGCGTCCAAAAACCCTTTTCCCAAGAACCAGTGTGATGCAGCCGTAGTCAAAACGAAAATCTTCTTGATGCCTGCCGCTTTGGCCTCACTCTCAAGGCTGTTCAAGAGGCGATCACCATAGCCATTTTTCTGAAAATCATTGTCGATAGCGATGCAAGCGATCTCTGCGAAGTCTTTCCCGATAGGGTAGAGTGCGGCACAGGCGATGACGGAGTCTTCTAGCTCTACGATCTTGAAGTTTTCGATCTCTGTCTCTAGCAATTCACGAGAACGCTCTACTAGTGAGCCGTTCTCTTCTAAGGGTCTAATAAGTTTAAGTATGCCAGCTACATCTTCAATGGTTGCATCGCGCAGATTCTCGAAGCTGTCACTGCTGATTAGCGTGCCGTTTCCTTGTCGTGTAAACAGTTCGCGTATTAGAGCGCCATTCTCTTTGAAGCTAATTAGGTGCGATCGATGAACTTTATTGGAATAGGCGCGCAGACAGGCATCGAGTGCGCGACTTATGCAACGTGACTCCTCATCTAGCTTGGCAAGTTTGTCCGCATAGAATCTCGCATCATCTTCGGTTAGAGAAGCTACCAAGCTACCGTCATCATCTAGAACACCAGGGCGAGGAACCATTAGGATCAGCTTTTCTGCTTGCAGTGCTACGGCGGCTTCTGTCGCTATTTCTTCTGCAGACAGATTGAAGATTTCGCCCGTTAGTGAATAGCCTAGATTCGAAAGCAGTACGATATTATTCTGTTCCAGTTGCTGCTGGATAGCGGTGGCGCGTATTTTTCTCACTTTTCCCGTGTATTGGTAGTCGATGCCATCGTGAATGCCAGCGGGCTTAGCTGTTACGAAATTTCCGCGACAAAGACGGATATCCGAGCCCTGCATTGGAGAATTGCTTATGCCCATGGAGAAGAGGGCCTCGAGTCTTGCACTTTCTCCGCCAACAACCTGGGTCACAGTCTCGATGCATTCAGCTTCTGTGATACGAATATTGCGATGATAGGATGAGTCTTTGCCGCTACTTTCTAGTGCGGCAGAAATCTGTGGTCGGGCACCATGAACTAGTACCAACTTAACGCCGAGACTGTGCAGCAGCGTCAGGTCATAGACAACGTTGGATAGGTTTTTGTCTGCCAACGCTTCGCCGCTCAATAGCACGACAAATATCTTTGCGCGGTGCGTATTGATGTAGCTGGTTGAGGCTCGAAACCATTCGATCATGCCAATGCTATCTTGTTCGTTGTCTATCATTCGAATCTCTCTAATTTTCTGTTCTTATGTCTAACTACAAGCAGTGATGACTAATCATCTTTTGCAGAACATCGATGCAAGGCTCGATCATATCTATCGACATATATTCATCAGGCTGGTGCGCCTGATCGATATTGCCGGGGCCCATTATAATAGTATCCATTCCTAATTCTTGCAGGAAAGGGCCTTCTGTGCCAAATCCTACGCTAATGCCTGCATGACCTGTCAGTTTCTCAGCTGTTTTTAGAAGCGCGCTATTTTCATCAGCGAAGAAAGCAGGGACACCGGTAAACAGAGCTGCCAGTTCGAATTGAATCCCTAATGGATTCATGAGGGTCGCGATTCTATTCCTTATCTCCCCTCGCACAGTTTCAATGTGCATGCCTGGCATCAACCGGATATCGAATTCCAATTCACAGTGGCCACAGATTCGATTGGGGTTATCGCCACCATGTATAACACCGAGGTTTAGTGTTGGATGAGGAATGCTGAATAGGTCACTGCTGTATCTTTGTTTCAGTTCTTCGCGGTAAATCATTAGATCCGAAATTACCGCATGCATGGCATCGAGTGCGTTATTACCCAGAGAGGGATCAGAAGAATGGCCACTCTGCCCCAAGAGCCGAACGGAATCCATCATGATTCCCTTGTGTGCCTTTACCGGCTGCAATCCGGTCGGTTCACCGATGATAGCGGCACGTGCCCTGGGTCGTCCCATTTCCGCAATACTGCGTGCGCCCTGCATAGACGTCTCCTCGTCCGCTGTCGCGAGAACGATGAGAGGTTCTTTGAAGCTTTTGTCTAAAAGTGGTTTTACCGCTTCCATGATAATTGGAAAGAAACCCTTCATGTCGGTAACGCCAAGCCCGAATAGTTTGCCATCTCGCTGAGTAACCTTAAACGGGTCTAACGACCACAATTCTTCATCAAGTGGGACGGTGTCGGTATGACCCGCTAGCACCAAACCACCGGGGCCAGAACCGAGAGTCGCGATTAGATTGAACTTAGTTGTTTCACTACCGGGAATTGGAATCAGTTCGCACTCAAAACCCAGAGATTCGAATTGTTCCGCCAGGTGGTCTATGACCGGCTTATTGCTCATGTCTATGCTCGCATTAGCTGAACTAACGCTGGGCAGGCTTACAACCTTATTGAGTTGCTCAAACAGAGATTTGGAATTAACCAACAAGGAGAGTCTCCAGTTAAAAATTTGCGAATATTAAGAGGGGGCGGATAGCTTGGCAATCATATCGGTCTTCGCGGCCATGATGAAATCGTTAACGTGTAGCCCGTTAATTTTGTGAGTCCACCAGTACACAGTCACTTTACCCCATTCGGTCATGATGGAAGGGTGATGGTTTTCGCGCTCAGCCAATGTAGCTATCTTATAAGTGAAAGCGAATGAGTCTTTAAATTCGACGAAATGAAATTCGCGAGTCAATTTTTCTACACCCTCATGAAAACCCCGTTTCCAGCCGGGGATTTTAATCAACAGGTCATTCGCCTCTTTATCGCTGACCAGCAGGGCACCCATCTGACAAGATTCGCAGTGCTTCTCATACAAATTTTCCACGGAAACCCCTTAGAGAAATTCTTGTAACAAGCTATTTAGAAGTCGATACCCTTTATCTGAGGCAGCTATACGGCCAGCTCGCCTCTGTAGCAGCCCGCCGGCAATCAGATATTCTACCTTCTTTCCGATAGAGCTAAAAGGCAGCCCGGTCCTGGATTGAAATATTGACTCGGAGAATCCATGCTTACTTCGAAGGGCGTTCAATAAAAATTCAATGGCGCGTTCATCCGGCAGGATTTCGGTTCGTTTGATCTTAGACTGAATACTTTTGCTGAGGTAGTGATTCGGCTGCCTATGTTTCTGCGTTCGAACTATGGTTTTTTCCTCGGCCAATGTAAGCTTGCCATGGGCGCCTGCCCCTATGCCGAGGTAGTCGCCAAATTCCCAGTAGTTTAGGTTGTGCCGAGAATGACAGCCTTCTTTTGAGAACGCTGATACTTCATAGCGTTGATAGCCAGATTTTTCGAGCAGCGCGAGTCCAGCATCCTCTAGGGAATTTAGAATGGGCTCTTCGGGTAACGTAGGCGGGTGCGCATAAAAGACAGTATTGGGCTCGATAGTGAGTTGATACCAGGAGATGTGTCGCGGATCGAAATCAATTGCGGTCCGTAAGTCGTTGAGTGCATCGCTAACGCTTTGCCCGGGAAGGCCATGCATCAAATCCAAATTGAAATTCTCAAAGCCAACACTTCTAGCAAATTCGATTGCAAGTTTGGATTCATCCGATGAATGGATGCGACCAAGGTTTTTTAACTGTTGTTCATCAAAGCTTTGAATGCCGATAGATAAGCGGTTTATACCGGCTGCAAAATAGCCTGAGAATTTGTCAGCCTCTGCGGTGCCGGGGTTTGCCTCCAAGGTAATTTCACAGTCAGTGCTCAGAGACGCCTTCGCTTGTATATGGGAGAGAATTTTTTCGAATGACTTCGGGCTAAATAGGCTTGGTGTGCCCCCGCCAATAAAAATGGATTGTAGTGGTCGAGAATCGCAATACTCATAGTCTCGATCGAAGTCCTGACAAAGAATATCAACGTAGTCGCTTTCGGGAATGTCGGATTGCGCTTCATGAGAATTGAAGTCGCAATAGGGGCATTTCTTCACACACCAAGGTATGTGGATGTAAAGGCTTAGTGGTGGGAGTTCCAACATTTTAATAGCTGCGTTAGCGCTTGGCCTCGATGGCTGATGGCATTTTTTGCGACGGCATCCAGCTTTGCCGATGCGCAGCCGTGACTGAGTACATAGAATAGAGGATCATAGCCGAATCCGTTCTCGCCTTCCTCGCTAAACAGTATGCGTCCTTCCCAAGTACCCTGGCAAATCAGTGGCATTGGGTCCGTCGCATGTCGCATATAGGCGATAACACACTGAAATCTCGCCGTGCGATCTACTTCAGCTACGCCTTTCAGCTCACGTAATAATTTCGCATTGTTATCGATGTCCGCCTCTGGGCTATGGGATCCAGCATAGCGGGCCGAATAGATTCCCGGTTCGCCCTTGAGGGCATCCACTTCTATTCCACTGTCATCAGCAATCGCGGGCAAACCGGTCGCGAGACAGGCATGGCGCGCCTTTATCAAAGCATTCTCGACGAAGCTAAGTCCAGTCTCGTCGGCATCGCTCACCGAGAAATCCGATTGTGGTAATAACTGAACATCTCTTGTTTCGAGAATAGCCTGTAGTTCAACGAGCTTTCCCTTGTTGCTGCTAGCCAATACTACTTTACGCATTCCTTTAGAAAACCCTTAGTCCGTGTCTTTGCTGATGTGGTAGATAGCAATCTCGCCTAAGAGATTCGGCCAGGCTTTCATGTACCAACTACCTTGATGTTCAAGATCGACTACCGTCCTCGCCAACACTTTAATGTTTCTCTCTTTGCATAGAGCATCGAAATCTTTCACCGTACAGAAATGAATGTTCGGTGTATTATACCAGGAGTGCGGTATAAATTTCGAGACAGGCATGCGCCCTCGACTTGTGAGATACAAACGACTCTTCCAGTTGCCGAAATTTGGAAACGTCACGATGCCGTTCTTGCCAATGCGCAGCATCTCGTCGATTAAGTGATCTGGCTTGCTGAGAGCCTGCAGCGTCTGCGCCAATAGAACGGTATCGAAACTTCCTGACTGGAAGTTGGAGAGCCCTTCATCTAAGTTTTGTTGGATGACATTCGTGCCCCTATCTAGGCAATGCTGAATATTCGCTTCATCGATCTCTAGTCCAATGCCGTACACATTCTTAGTAGTCTGAAGATAATGCAGTAGGTTGCCATCTCCACAACCAAGGTCGAGAACCTTGCTGTTGGGCTGTATCCATTGTTGAATAATTTCCAAATCAGGACGCATCGTTTTCATTCTCCTGATGTACTCGCTGCAGATAGGCCGACAGAGCTTCTATGTAACGAGGGATAGGAAGCAAGAAAGCATCGTGTCCCTGATCCGCCTGGACCTCGAGATAGTTAACTTCTCTTCCCGCCTTAAGAAGGTCGGCTACTATCTCCCGCGAACGCTCCGGCGGAAATCGCCAATCTGTACTGAACGATATGAGCAGGAATTTGCAGTCGCTATTGGCAAACGCCTTCGACAGATCGCCTTCGAAATCCACGGTGGGGTCGAAGTAGTCCAACGCCTTCGTCATTAGCAAATAGGTATTAGCATCGAAATTTTCGGAGAAGCGTTCTCCTTGATAGTGCAGATAGCTCTCTACTTGAAAATCCACATCGAATCCGAAGCTTAGTTTTCCGGAGCGTAGGTCCTGTCTCTTATACACATCTCCGAGCCCACGAGACCGAGGCTGATCTCG
>CAJXQP010000078.1 GCA_913058275.1 uncultured Gammaproteobacteria bacterium
CGAGATCAGCCTCGGTCTCGTGGGCTCGGAGATGTGTATAAGAGACAGCAGCGGCACTAGCGGAGAAGTCAATCTCGTCGCCTTTGCTCGCTACCTGCTCGGCAGCGATGTTTTGACCAGCAATAAATGCGGTTAGCGCGTCTGCAACATAATGCTCTTTGGCGCGTCGTGCTCGGCTGCCTTCAGAGAACCGATCGTTAAGTGCGCCGCGGTAAACAACCTCTTTGGCTGTAGGGTCAAGAATTGCTACTTCTGCAGCTCGGCTAAGGCCAAGCTCTTCGGCTACCAATTGAGTGTCATCCATGAGAATGCGCAGGGTGATGTCTTCTTTCTCTGCTGCTTCTCGCATGGCCAGCTTGTCAGCGGAGCCAGTTGAATTGATCATCAAGAATTCGACCTTCTGCCCTTCGAATTGCTCAGCGACGTCCGCTAGATCAGCAGCGGCACGACGTGCGTCTCT
The DNA here is from genome assembly GCA_913058275.1 of uncultured Gammaproteobacteria bacterium. GTDB lineage: Bacteria > Pseudomonadota > Gammaproteobacteria > Pseudomonadales > Pseudohongiellaceae > UBA9145. The sequence continues at coordinate 461 of CAJXQP010000078.1, forward strand.
GCTTTGGGGGTCGTAGGAAAAAAGAACAATAGCCTGCTCGTCGCTATGGCGGCTTAGTTGGAAAAATCGGCCTTCGGAATCAGTTAGTGAAAAATCACTAATTCGATCAGCGGCGTTGGCGGACATGCCAACGAATACTGTCATCAGTGATGCAGTTGCGATTTTGGCAATCGTTGAAAATCTAAGCATTTTGCTCTCCTCAAACTTCATAAATATAAGGTACTGCTTTCTAACCCAGGTTGCATAGTAGGGTGCAAATTCAAGGAATACTTCCTGAATATTAAAATTAGTGTGAATTCTAATAATCGAATAGCTGTTTTTCGCAAATTCCAGCTTCTTCTCAGTGTTTTTGCGGGATGCGCAGTATTCTAATTGCAGGAAACAGCCAAATGATTAGTAATAGAGGATTCAGGTAAAGTGGCTCTAGTTGCTTCAATGGGCAAAATCAGGGCATTGTCAGGCCCGAATTAATGCTTCACGGATGCTGGAGTTTAGGGGGCAGCAGGCGTTAGAATTCAGCTCCATTTTGCGTCTTTGCATTCCCTGCGTGAGGAGGTAGTTTGCTTCAAAAATGCTCTGAACAGATAAAACTAGTCATTCGCTTAGAGCATCTGTCGTTCTCGGCAGGGTTTCTGGGTCTATCGCGGATAACTGTTTTGGCAGTATTGATGGTTGGATTCATGTCTCAGAGTCAGGCTGCGCAGCTGCGTATAGCTCATTGCTTGTATGGCTGCCCGGTAGGGAGCAGCTCAGAGAGCCACCTGATTCTTCGTCCGATCTATGCGCTTTCATACAACACCCATAACAAAGTGGCCGATTGGGCTGCCTATCGGGTTACGTCCGGTTCCATAGGAATTGCGTCGAGTCTATCGCGCGCGGCCATGATCGATGACTTTGTCGAGGAGACGCTGAGTGAGGCAGATTTTATCAATGCTGAAGAACATGGACTTACTCGTGCGCTATTAGTGCCATTGGTTAATTTTGCCGGCACCCCCTACTGGAATGAAGTGAATTACTTGAGTAATGCTGTGGCGCGGAGTCGGAATTTGAGTCTGGGCGCCTGGTATGGTTTGGAATGGTCAATTAGAAATTTAGTTAACCGGGAGAGTGAAGTGTATATCTTGACCGGTCCTATTTTCAGAGAAACGCCAGTTGCTGCAAGTTTAGAAACACAAGCTCGGCACAGGGTGCCAGATGCATTTTTCAAGATCGTGGTCTCGGCAGACAATCGGGCCACGGCGTTTATCTTCGATCAAGATTTACCCGTACACGTTCATCACTGCGACAGCAGAACTACTATTGATGAAATTGAGAAGGCTACAGGATTAGAGTTTTTCTCTGAAAACCCCAGACTAGTTTCGGGATTGTTGGACGCCAGCCTAGGTTGTATCTAAGTGAGAAGTCTAGCGAATCTCAGCTAGAAAATAGTCATCGCCAATAAGTTCATTGATAAGTCTATCCAGAGCAGCACTTACAGTGACGGTCATGCCTTCGCTGGTAGGAGCTCTACCGCGGCCGAATAGGTTTGTCTGCCACACCGTGCGACTACCACTCATTAGTTGAACAGAGGCGCGCAGTGTCAATTCTAGCGTCTCAACGCCGCCACGATCGATGATTTTTGCCTCAGTGGCCGTCAGGTTCCCTTGCAGGAACATATCGCCATCAGCATCTACCAGATTCGCATTAGCGTTCACGAAGCCGCTTTTCATAGCGTCCTGAATTATTTCCGCGAGCGCCTTCTCCGCTTGAAAACCATCCGCACCCAAAAGCTGAGCATCTGAAATCAGGCGTGGGTTTTCTACTGAACGACCATCGGTGAATTCGGCAATGCGCAAACTAACTTTCATGCTGCTTAGATCGGCGCGCGGGTTGCCAGTCTTTTCGTAGTTGATGACAATATCTTCCGTGGCTAAGGCGGGGATGGAGAATAGACTAATGCAGGCGGCACATAGTGAAATCAGGATTCTAATTTTCATGGAGATGAGTCTCTCGTCGCTTATTGATTTATTATTGTGGCTAATTGAAATTTTTAATTAGCCTTGTAGGTTAGGGGTTCGAGCATAATTGACATGGTAAGCATGATCAAGCATAGGGGATGAATGAGAACTGAATATAACCGAATAAAAAATTGTAAAGATGAGCTGCCGTTTCTCCAGCGTTCAGTGTTCTATAGAGGAGAACCGAATAAAGAGTTGCAAAGATGATCCGCCGGTTCTCCTGCGCTCAGTATTTTATAGATGGTGCCTATAGTATGAGAACCGAGTAGACAGTAGAGAAGATCGTTGCCGTTTCTCCTGCCCCCAGTATTTTATACATGATGCTTATAGAGCGCACATAAAAAAGCCGTATCGAATTGCTTCGATACGGCTTAATTTAAAACGTTCTGAAGAGTTTCTTACAGCTCGTCAGCAGGCCAAGTTGGCGCGCGATCTACTACTGTTACCGGGCGAACTCCTTGGTATAGGAATTTCTGTACGCGGCTGCCTTCATAAGTCTCAGTAGTGTAGATGTTGTTCTGAGAGTCAGTGGCAATACTGTGAGGTGCGTAGAATGTACCTGGCTGACGGCCACCTTGACCGAAAGTGTAAAGTACTTCCATTGACTCACGATCGATTACAGAGATCTTGAAGTTCTGACCGTCTGCAAGATAGATGAACTCTTGCTCAGGGTCGCGTGAGAAAGCGATATCCCAAGTTGAACCTTGATTCAACGTGGCTGGGTTATAAACAACTTCTCTTACGTAAGTACCGTCTTTGCGGAAGACCTGAACTCGGTCAGCACCACGGTCACATACATAGACGAGTCCGTCGTTTGAAGGCTCTGCACAGTGAACTGGGCCACGGAATTGCTGAGGTCCAGGCTGGCCAGGAACATAAGTTACATCAGCTTCATCGTCAGGAGTATTGCCGTAAGCACCCCAGTAACGCTTGAAAGCACCAGTAGCTACGTCAACAACTGCAACGCGCTTGTTCTGATATCCATCAGCGAAGTAGGCTTCGTTGGCTTCAACGTCGATAGCGATCTCAGCAACGCGACCGTAATGGGTCTCGCTGTTACTATCGCGGTCTTCGCCTTGCATACCGATTGTACGGATGTACTCGCCGTCACGTGTAAACACGAGAACGTGTGAGTCACCAGCGCCGTTACCACCGATCCAAACGTCACCGTTAGGTGCAACTTCGATACCGTGGTTTGATGCAGGCCAAGTGTAAGGAGCACCTTCAACAGGTCCGCCCCACGCATTGATGATGTTGCCTTCAATGTCGATTTCAATGATTGGTGGTGCAGGAGTACAGCATTCTGCGACGCCGCCCTGTAGACCAATTTCAGTGTTGCCACCGAATTGAGACGCGTCATTTCTGTGAACGATGAAGATATGATCTCTCTCGTCTACGTCAACGCCGATTGTGTTACCCATTGCCCAATGATTTGGGAGTGGTTTAGGCCAGAATGGGTCCACGAGAAAATGTGGTGCCATTACATCATTAGAAGCAGCGATGCCCGGCTCTTGTATCTTCGATTGTCCAAGACCAAGGACAACCAATGCAACAACCAGAGTTGCACCTACAATTAATTTCTTTTTCATTCTTATTTTCCTCCAAATGCCCGAGTTACGGGGGGTTTAACTTTTCCAGAGCAAGGCCCAGTATACTCATTTCTTTGTAGACAGTATACTCACTGGCCAAATTATCCGGGCCTTGATGTAAGTATTTGTAACAGCCTTCAGTGGATAGCGGTTGATGCGCTATCGAGGCTGTAGCGGACTTTCATTATGTCCTGCCTATCTAACTGAAATCACTAATAATAAATAAGAAATTATGAAGAAAATCAGCGTTATATTTAGCATAGTTTTACTTAAAAAACTCATTACACCCTGTGTGTTGCTCGCAGCTTTCTTGATTCCATCACTGAGTTTGGCGCACGATATTCCCAGCCGTGTCACTGTATATGCATTCGTCAAACCTGAAGGTAATCAATTGACGGCATTACTTCGTGTGCCTATGGAGGCTTTTGGTGAGATCAGTTTTCCACTGCGAGGCCCCGGCTATCTTCAGTTCTCCGAGGCGGAGTTCGCTCTGAATGATGCGGCTCGTGTTTATATCACTGAATCTATGCGCTTTTATGAGAACGGTGAGGAATTGACGGAGAAGCAACTCGAAACAGTGCGAGTCTCGCTACCATCCAACCGATCCTTTACTACCTATGATGATGCCTTAGAAAATATTCTCAGCCCACGGCTGGAAGATTCGGTGGATTTATTTTGGCGACAGGGTGTGTTGGATGTCATGGTGACTTATCCCATCGCGTCGGATCAGTCTGAATTTTCCATCAATCCGGAGATAGGCACCTTGTCGAATCAGACCACAACGGTGCTGCGCTTCCTATTGCCATCTGGTGCAGAGCGCGTCTTCAACTACCTCGGTAATCCAGGTGTGGTGTTATTGGACCCGCGTTGGTATCAGGCCGCACTCCGATTTGTGAATATGGGCTTCGAGCATATTATAGACGGCATAGATCACCTGTTGTTTCTATTCTGTCTCGTGATACCTCTGCGCAGCATGCGGGCGCTAATTCCGGTGGTAACGTCGTTTACCATCGCCCACTCGATTACTCTTATCAGCTCGGCATTTGGTATGGCGCCTAACGCACTGTGGTTCCCACCGTTGATCGAAACCCTAATAGCGCTCTCCATTGTCTACATGGCATTCGAGAACATAGTTGGTGCAAAACTGCAGCACCGCTGGGTGGCTGCTTTTGGCTTTGGCTTGGTACACGGCTTTGGTTTTTCTTTCCTGTTTAGCGACACCCTGCAGTTTGCTGGCGGACATCTATTCTCTTCATTGCTGGCGTTCAATGTCGGTGTGGAACTTGGTCAGATCCTTGTGCTTCTCCTCGTCATTCCTTTGCTGCGCATCCTGTTTCGTTTCTTCGTTGCTGAGCGCGTTGGCACTATTCTGCTGTCCGCTTTGGTGGCACACAGTGCTTGGCATTGGATGCTCGACAGGGGCAATACACTCGCGCAGTATCAAATGCAGATGCCAATCTTCGATTCGATTTTCTTCTCAGGGTTAATGCGCTGGGGCATGATGTTGATCGTTATCGGACTCGCGCTGTGGGGAATGTACGAACTTTTCCGTCGATTCTCGCTCGTTGAGAACATGGCCAGTTATGGCGAGAGCCGCGACGCCGAGAGCTAAATTAGAAGTATTTGGCTAGCCCTGTTGCCGGTGTTATATGTGTTTTCGAGCCGGCTACACATCCCTAAACTATTGAATTAATAAGATTTAGTGGCGAAGCCCGCGCCCATTCAGTTTCAATTTGTCACAAAACCCTACAGTCTATAGGTATTCGTCAATAAGCAGATTGCGCTAAGCTGCCTGGCATTGCTTGAATCCAGACCTAAACGGGTTCTGCCGTAGCCTAATTGCAGTAGCGCGAAGTGAATTCTAAAGAGGAATTGCCGCTCCACTCTTTCACTGAGCAGCGACCTTGCTAACTGAAAGGTTATTTAAATGAAAAAGTTAAGCGCAGTAGTTCTCGTCCTGTTAAGCAGTATCTTCGCGGTCCAAGCTCATGCTGGAGCTGAGCGAGTTGGAAATTTTGCTCTAATCGATCATGACGGCGTCTACCATCAGTTGCAGAAATATGGCGACAGCAAGGCGGTAGTCATTATTGCTACAGCAGCGAGCTGCATCGATAATATTGAGCAGCTGCACAAGTATCGTCTGCTACGTACTACTTGGGAGCAACAAGGAATTACCTTTCTTGCAATAAATTCCGACGCCAGTGATAGTCCCGCTGATGTTCTCTTGATGGACAATCTGCACAATTTCGATATACCTATCTTGCTAGATGATAGCCAGCTTGTAGCCGAAAGTCTCGGCTTAAGCAAGGCCGGGGAGATAGTAGTATTGGAGCCTTCGCGTGGTCAGATTCTTTACCGCGGCGGCCTAGATACTGACCCGGTTCGAGCACGCCCCGCGCTCAATATTGAGCCCGTAGAAGGTATTACCGTTTTCGCAGATGTGCTGTCCGCAGTGGTTGCCGATGATGCTGCCTCAATCGAGCAAACGATCACTACCGATGCGGTCGGTTGTGAGCTGCAATTCCCAGCAAGGGAGATGCATGCCAGTTATACGCCTGACTATGCGACTGAGGTTGCTCCAATACTGGAAGAGAAGTGCATTAGCTGTCATGTAGAAGGAGGCATAGCACCATTCGCGATGGACTCGCATATGATGGTTCAAGGTTGGTCGCCCATGATGAAAGAAGTCATGATGACTAAACGCATGCCGCCTGCTCAAGTTGATCCTAACGTAAAACATTTTATCAACGCTCGTTATATGGATGCGCAGGAGTTGCAAACTCTTGTTCATTGGATAGATGCAGGCTCGCCTCGTGGTGTCAGTGAAGTCGATCCACTTACTCTAATCGAGCCACCTAATTTCGTTTGGGAGCTAGGTGAACCTGATTACATCGTCGACGTGCCCGCTTTTACCGTGCCTGCAACGGGCGTCTTAGACTACGAGCGTGTCACGATTAATCTGCCTTTTGAGAAAGACGTCTGGGTTAAGTCTGTACAACACCTTCCCGGCGATCGACGTGTTCTTCATCACCTGCTGAGCTATATCGTTCCTGCCGACTATGCTGAAGAAATCGTTGAGGGCGAAAACGACAACTACAGAGAATTTCTGGAAGGCTATGCTCCGGGCAAAGATGAGGCAGTAACGTATCCCGAAGAAACAGGTGTATTCGTACCGAAAGGATCGGCGGTGCAAATGTCTCTGCATTACACGACATTCGGAAAAGAAGCGATCGATAGTACAAAACTAGGTCTCTATTTCGCCGACGAAAAACCTGATTATCAGTACTCTACTTATTCCCTAAGTCATGGTGGAACTAGCATCGAAATTCCACCGGGCGTATCCGATCATGAGATGCGCGCGTCTCACGTGTTCGAGGACGAGGTGGTGTTGCATGGACTGCGTCCGCATATGCATTATCGTGGCAAGCGCATGCGCTTTAGCGTCGTCTACCCCGATGGCACAAAAGACCAGATCATTAATGTGCCTGACTACAATTTCGCCTGGCAACCAACCTATCGACTGTCGGAGCCTATGCTATTGCCCGCAGGTTCTAGAGTGATGATCGAAGGCGCCTTTGATAACTCCCAATATAACCTCGGCAACCCCGATCCGGCTGCGGCTGTCAGGGGAGGCGCCCAGAGTTGGGATGAGATGTTTATTGGCTATCTTTCCTACAATAAGACCAGCCAGTAAAAACAGGCTTAACCTTTATCTGTGATCTTCAATATGTACTCCTCTAAAAGACCGATTTCGGTCTTTTGTACTGTCGCGTAGGGGCTAAGCCTTATAGCCGACACCGGAAATTCGAATTTCCTGGCGAAGCCCCACTAGCCGCGATAGACCGTACTGTATCTGCGCTACTTTGTTACAAAAAGTAATGTTTCAGGCTGCACATTTCGCCCCACCTGAGCTAGACTGCCTTGGTTGATAAATACGTTTACAAATAGCTAATTACAAGCTTGTTGGAGCACGGGAAATGCATAAACTAATCGGATTTGGAATAGCTCTGATCACTTCAGTTCTATCTGCCTCAGCCATGGCGCTGCCAAATAGAGTCGGTGATTTCGGACTTATGGATAGCAACGGTGACTTTCACCAATTGAGTCGTTATCGCAATAAAGAGGCATTAGTATTGATGTCTTTCGATAACAGCTGTTCAGCCATCAATTCCTCCGTCGCGAGCCTAGAGGCTATGGCGTCCCAATGGAGCGATCAGGGTATCGCATTTGCGTTGATCAACTCCTCCACAGAGTCAAATATTGAGACGATTCGATCAGCCAAATCGGCACTTGGTTCTGATTTACCCTTGCTACTCGATGACGGACAAATTGTTTCAGAAACTCTGTCTCTGACTAAGGCTGGCGAGATCGTTATCCTTGATCCAGAGCGTCTTACGATTCTCTACCGTGGCCCGGTAGCAAGTGCCGCAGCTACGTTGTCTAGCGAGTTAGCTGGCACAATAGACAGCACAATGATTGTTGATGCTGTTGGTTGTGACCTCGAATTCCCAGTAAGAGAAACTCACGCAAGTGCAGTTCCAGACTATGCAACAGAAGTTGCACCAATCATTGCTGAGCAATGTGCAACTTGTCACCGTGAAGGTGGCATTGGACCCTTCGCTATGGACAGCCACCTGATGCTACAGGGCTGGTCGCCGATGATTCGCGAAACGCTTATTACTAAGCGCATGCCTCCAACACAAGTTGATCCAAACATCGGTCACTTCAGCAATGCGCGTTACATGACAGATGGGGATTTGCAGACTCTAGTTCACTGGATCGATGCTGGAGCGCCTCGTGGTGTTGCTGCTATTGACCCATTAACAGAGATCGATCTGCCTAACTGGAAAGAGTGGAGCCTAGGTGAACCTGACTTCATCGTTAAGGCGCCGAAGATGGAAATTCCTGCAACCGGTGTGCTCGATTACATCGATGTAGATGTTGAGCTTCCTTTTGACGAAGACAAGTGGGTTAAAGCAGTTCAGTTTATTCCCGGTGACGAATCAGTCCTTCACCACCTTCTCACTTACGTAACTGCTCCTGCCGAAAATTTTGACGGTGGAGAAGGCAACACAACTTCTGTTGCACGTCGTTTCCTAGAGGGCTATGCCCCCGGTAAGGTTGATGCGATGACATTCCGTGATGAGACGGGCGTGTACATTCCTAAGGACCACAAATTGTCCATGCAGTTCCACTTTACTACTAATGGTAAAGCGACAACTGACGAAACGCTGATTGGCTTGTATATGTACGACGAGCCACCTAAGTACGAGAATTTCACTCGTTCGGTAGCTTCACAGTTCAAGATCCCTGCGTACGACCAGGACTACGAATCAGCGGCTCAATATACGTTCGACGAAGACGTGGTAGTAACAGGCCTTCGTGCGCACATGCACTTTCGAGGCAAGGACATGAAGTTCGCCATGGAAAATGAAGATGGCACAATGACTGACTTGCTTAGCGTTCCAAACTACAGCTACGCATGGCAGCCTACTTATGAATTGGAAGAGCCAGTACAGATCAAGGCGGGCACTAAGGTGCACGTTACCGGCGCTTTCGATAATTCCGAATTCAATCCAGCTAATCCTGATCCTTCGCAGGAACTTGTTTTTGGATTGCAGAGCTGGGATGAGATGTTCATCGGTTATTGGACATACCATGCAGCGGCACCATCTAACTAGGCCTAGGCTTAGCTAGGAAAAACCCGGTCATGCAGATGACCGGGTTTTTTTGCTCAATGATAAGTGGTATTGGCCTGGTTGAATAATTGATGACCTGGTTCTGCAAAGGAATCAGAATTCGAGTAGTACCACCAACTGTGAACGCCTAACAAAGCCAGTAATTACAAGACTTTCCGTTGTATCGCCGTCCCCTAACTTGCTATGATGCTGGACTAAGATTTCATAATAATAATCTCGGAGAGCGCTCTTATGTCCTCGATCTTCATCGTCATTTTCGGCCTGGTCGGTTTTTCTTTTGGCTGGTTTGTCTATTCCAAATTCATCGCACAGAAAATCTACCAGTTAGACCCTGACTATGTGACTCCTGCGCATCGAATCAACGATGGCATCGACTATGTGCCTACTAACAAGTATGTGCTCTGGGGCGCTCACTTCACGGCTGTAGCCGGTGCGGCACCGATTGTAGGTCCTGCGATCGCGGTATATTGGGGTTGGGTTCCGGCCTTATTGTGGGTTACATTCGGCAGCATATTTTTCGCCGGTGTTCACGACATGGGAGCCTTATGGGCGAGTAACCGCCACGGAGCGAAGTCAATCGGTGCTCTTTCCTCTGATGTTATTGGTAAGCGCGCGTCTGCCTTGTTCATGGTTATCATCTTTCTGTTGTTGGTGTTGGTTAACGCTATGTTCGCGACCATCATTGCGACAGACATGGTTATCTTCCCTTCATCGGTATTCCCCGCTTGGGCAGCAATTCCGGTAGCGATATGTATCGGAATACTGATTCGGAAAAACTATAACCTCTGTCTCTTATACACATCTGACGCTGCCGACGAATAGAGAGGTGTAGAT
>CAJXQP010000079.1 GCA_913058275.1 uncultured Gammaproteobacteria bacterium
TTCGTCGGCAGCGTCAGATGTGTATAAGAGACAGGTTCATGGATCAGAATAACCCGCTTTCCGAGGTGACACACAAGCGTCGCGTATCGGCTCTTGGACCCGGTGGTCTCACTAGAGAAAGAGCAGGATTCGAAGTGCGTGACGTACACCCGACTCACTACGGTCGAGTATGCCCAATTGAAACGCCTGAAGGTCCGAACATTGGATTGATTAACTCGCTTGCAACTTACGCGAGAACAAATCACTACGGCTTCCTCGAAAGCCCTTATAGAAAAGTATCTAGCAACAAAGTTACAGACGAGATCGATTATCTGTCAGCGATTGACGAAAGTGATTTCGTCATTGCGCAGGCGAGCGCCCCTTTGGATAAGAAGAAGGGCTTCGTCGATACACTAGTCACAGTGCGCTACAAGGGAGAAACACTCTTAAAGCCGCGCGAAGAAGTTGACTATATGGATGTGGCTCCACAACAGATGGTATCTGTAGCGGCGGCATTGATTCCCTTCCTAGAGCATGACGATGCTAACCGTGCCCTGATGGGTTCGAACATGCAGCGCCAAGCAGTGCCGACACTGAAGACTGAGAAGCCTTTGGTTGGTACGGGTATGGAGCGCAATGTAGCGACTGATTCAGGTGTATGTGTTGTTGCGTTCCGTGGCGGCGTCATCGAGAGTGTCGATGCGGCCAGAATCATCGTTCGTGTGAACGATGCAGAGACAGACGCAGGTGAGGCAGGTGTGGATATCTACAACCTGACTAAGTACACCCGCTCTAATCAGAATACATGTATCAGCCAGCGACCATTGGTCAAAGATGGCGACACGATTGGTCGTGGTGACATCTTGGCAGACGGCCCATCAATCGATATGGGCGAGTTAGCACTTGGGCAGAATATGCGTATCGCATTCATGCCTTGGAACGGATACAACTTCGAAGATTCAATCTTGATATCTGAGCGGGTGGTTAAGGAAGATCGATTTACCACTATTCATATTCAGGAACTAACTTGTGTCGCTCGCGATACAAAGTTGGGATCGGAAGAGATTACTGCAGATATTCCAAACGTAGGTGAAGGCGCCCTGAGCAAGCTGGACGAGTCTGGCATTGTATATATAGGTGCTGAAGTTAGTGCTGGCGATATTTTGGTCGGCAAGGTTACGCCTAAGGGCGAAACGCAACTAACTCCAGAAGAGAAGCTACTGCGTGCAATCTTCGGTGAGAAAGCCTCGGACGTGAAAGATACTTCTTCGCGGGTGCCTACAAGTGTTAAGGGTACTGTAATCGACGTACAGGTATTCACTCGTGATGGTCTTGAGAAAGATCAGCGTGCCGTGGAGATTGAAGAATCGCAATTGTCTAAGGTTCGCAAAGACATCGATGATGAATATCGAATTGTAGAGGCCGCTACTTATGAGCGTCTACAACAAGCTCTACTAGGGAAAGTTGTAGCTGGTGGTCCGAAGTTGAAGAAGGGCCAGAAGATTACCGCTGACTATCTAGAGGAACTGCCGAAGGAAGATTGGTTCAAGCTGCGGATGTCTAATGATGCAGTGAACAAGCAATTAGAGCGTGCAGATGAGCAGCTTAAAGAGAGACGAGCAGATCTAGATGAGCGCTTCGAAGACAAGAGAAAGAAACTCACTCAAGGTGATGATCTAGCTCCTGGTGTATTGAAGATCGTTAAAGTCTACCTCGCTATTAAGCGCCGCATACAGCCCGGTGACAAGATGGCCGGCCGTCATGGTAACAAAGGTGTTATCTCGGTAATTATGCCTGTCGAAGACATGCCTTATGACGAGAAGGGTGAGCCGATAGATATCGTGCTGAATCCGCTAGGCGTACCGTCGCGAATGAACGTTGGTCAGGTCTTAGAGACGCATCTAGGTGCGGCGGCTAAGGGCTTGGGTAACCGCATTGGCGAGATGCTAGATGCTAGGAAGAAGGCATCAGAAGTCAGAAAACTAGTTACCGAAATCTACAACAAGATCGGTGAGCGCACTGAAGATATTAAAAGTTTCACTGACGATGAAGTCATGGAGCTTGCGGGCAACTTGCGTGCGGGCGTTCCGATGGCTACTCCTGTTTTCGATGGTGCAGCTGAGTCTGAAATTAAAGACATGCTTGAACTGGCTGGAATTGATGAAAGTGGTCAGGTCACACTTTTTGACGGCAGAACCGGTGAGTCTTTCGATCGACAGGTAACTGTCGGCATCATGTATATGCTGAAGCTGAATCACTTGGTTGATGACAAGATGCATGCTAGATCGACTGGTTCGTACAGCTTGGTTACGCAGCAACCACTAGGTGGTAAGGCACAGTTCGGTGGGCAGCGCTTCGGAGAGATGGAAGTGTGGGCACTCGAAGCTTATGGTGCAGCTTATACCTTGCAGGAAATGTTGACCGTTAAGTCGGACGATGTTGCAGGGCGAACGAAGATGTACAAGAACATCGTCGATGGGGACCACAGAATGGAGCCGGGAATGCCGGAGTCATTTAATGTGCTAGTGAAAGAAATTAGGTCGCTTGCGATCGATATGGAATTGGACGTCAGTACTAAGTAGTACCAATTCGCACTAGCCAGTACGACAATTGAAGAATTAGTGATTATTAAAGCCTGCTCGCGAAAGCAGCAGGTGGAGGAGTTAGAATGAAAGACCTATTAGGGTTGCTTAAGTCTCAATCACAATCAGATGAGTTCGATTCCATTAAAATTGGTTTGGCCTCGCCGGAGATGATTCGTGCCTGGTCGTTCGGTGAAGTTAAGAAGCCAGAAACGATCAACTATCGAACGTTTAAGCCGGAGCGTGATGGTCTGTTCTGCGCCAAGATTTTTGGCCCAGTGAAGGACTATGAGTGCCTGTGTGGTAAGTACAAGCGTCTTAAGCATCGCGGTGTTATCTGTGAGAAGTGTGGCGTAGAAGTTGCGCTTTCAAAAGTGCGTCGCGATCGCATGGGTCATATCGAACTTGCGAGTCCGGTAGCCCATATCTGGTTCCTCAAGTCCCTGCCTTCACGCATCGGCTTGTTGTTGGACATGACTCTTCGTGACATAGAGCGCATTCTCTATTTCGAGTCTTTCGTGGTTACTGACCCGGGCATGACTACTCTTGAAAAAGGGCAGCTACTAACGGATGAGCAGTACTACGAGGCGATGGAAGAATTTAGTGATGAATTCGATGCCAAGATGGGCGCCGAAGCGGTTCAGGCATTGATGAAGGACCTGAACGTTGATGAGGAAGTGGCTAGGCTTCGCGAAGAAATTCCAGCTACAAATTCTGAGACAAAGTTGAAGAAGCTTTCTAAGCGCTTAAAGCTTTTGGAAGCCTTTAATGCCTCTGGCAACAAGCCGGAGTGGATGGTAATGACAGTTCTGCCTGTTCTGCCACCTGATCTTCGCCCGCTTGTCCCTCTGGACGGTGGTCGTTTTGCGACTTCAGATCTAAACGATCTATACCGTCGTGTGATCAATAGAAACAATCGTCTGAAGCGCCTTCTAGACTTGAATGCGCCAGACATTATCGTGCGTAACGAAAAACGTATGTTGCAGGAAGCGGTTGATGCGCTTCTCGACAATGGCCGTCGTGGCCGGGCGATCACAGGATCGAATAAGCGACCTCTTAAGTCACTTGCCGACATGATCAAAGGTAAACAGGGTCGATTCAGACAGAACCTACTTGGTAAGCGAGTGGACTATTCCGGTCGTTCCGTAATTGTTGTTGGTCCTACACTTAGGCTGCATCAGTGTGGTCTACCCAAGAAAATGGCCCTGGAACTATTTAAGCCATTTATCTTCGGCAAGCTTGAGCGTCGTGGTTTAGCTACTACAATCAAAGCGGCGAAGAAGATGGTTGAGCGTGAGACTTCTGAGGTTTGGGATATTCTCGCGGATGTGATTCGCGAACACCCAGTGCTGCTTAACCGCGCGCCTACCTTGCACAGACTCGGCATTCAGGCATTCGAGCCAGTGCTGATCGAGGGTAAGGCAATTCAGTTGCACCCACTGGTTTGTGCAGCCTACAACGCCGACTTTGACGGTGACCAGATGGCGGTTCACGTACCACTCACGCTGGAAGCGCAGCTTGAAGCACGTACGTTGATGATGTCCACGAACAATATATTGGCACCTGCTAACGGTGAGCCAATTATTGTCCCGTCACAGGACGTTGTGTTAGGTCTTTACTACATGACGCGCTCGCGCGTGAATGCGCAGGGTGAAGGCATGACTTTCTCTGACGCGAAAGAAGTGCAGCGTGCCTACGAGACAGGTAATGCTCACCTGCAAGCGCGCATCAAAGTACGAATTACAGATGTCTATAACAATGAAGAGGGCGAACGCGTCCGTGAGACTGCCATTGTAGATACCACCGTGGGTCGTGTGTTGCTTTTCAACATTGTCCCGGAAGGCCTGCGTTTCTCCATGGTCAATCAGAAGATGGCGAAGAAGCAAATCTCGTTGATTCTGAATGCCTGCTATCGCGACGTCGGTCTAAAGGAAACTGTTATCTTCGCTGACCAGTTGATGTATACCGGTTATAAGTATTCCACACGTTCCGGTTCATCCATCGGTGTTAATGACTTCGTCATTCCTGATGAGAAGGTGACTATCATTGCTCAGGCAAACACTGAAGTGGAAGAGATCGAGGCGCAATTCGCTTCTGGTCTAGTAACACAAGGTGAGAAATACAATAAGGTTATCGATATTTGGTCCCGTGCGAACGACCTTGTAGCTAAGGCTATGATGGAAGGCCTGTCGACTGAGCCGGTAATCAACAAGGAAGGAAAAGAAGAGCAGCAAGAGTCATTCAATTCGGTGTATGTATATGCCGACTCTGGCGCTAGGGGTTCCCCCGCCCAGATTCGTCAGCTTGCAGGTATGCGTGGCTTGATGGCGCGACCAGACGGATCGATTATTGAGACGCCAATCACGGCGAACTTCCGAGAAGGTTTGAGTGTATCGCAGTATTTCACATCAACTCACGGTGCTCGTAAAGGCTTGGCAGATACAGCATTGAAGACGGCTAACTCTGGTTATCTGACTCGGCGTCTAGTGGATATTTCTCAAGACTTGGTTGTTACCGAGCACGATTGCGGCACAGATCAAGGTCTGACCATGTCACCGGTTATCGAGGGTGGCGATATTATCGCGCCACTAGGCGACAGAGTATTGGGTCGTGTTCTAGCTGCTGATGTGATTTCAGAGACAACTGGTGACTTAGTTGCCGAAGCCGGCACTATTATCAATGAGCGTATGGTAGAGAAGCTAGAGACTGGTGGCGTGGACGAAGTTCACGTGCGTTCGCCAATCACTTGTGAGACTCGCTTCGGTATCTGTAGCCAGTGCTACGGTCGCGATCTGGCCCGTGGTCATGTCGTCAACGTTGGCGAGGCAGTAGGAGTTATCGCTGCACAGTCGATAGGTGAGCCGGGCACACAGCTTACGATGCGTACGTTCCACATTGGTGGTGCAGCGTCTAGAGCCACAGCGTCTGACAGCGTACAGGTTAAGAACACCGGTACAATTCACCTACATAATATGAAGACGGTAGAGAATATTAAGGGCGAGCTAGTTGTTGTATCTCGTTCCGGTCAGCTCATCGTTAATGATTCCAACGGCCGTGAGCGTGAGCGCTATAAGCTCCCTTACGGTGCTCTGATCACAGTCGGCAAGAAGTCTGATGTAGAAGCCGGACAGGTCGTAGCTACTTGGGATCCGCATACTCACCCAATCGTTTCGGAAGTAGCGGGTAGAGTAGCTTTCGCCGCTATGGAAGAGGGCATTACGGTTCGCGAACAGACGGATGAGATCACAGGTCTTAGTAGTATTTCTGTTATCGATCCGAACGAGCGCGCTGCTTCTGCTAAGGAACTGCGTCCTGGTGTTACTGTTGTGGATAAGAAGGGAGTAGAAATTTGCCTCCCAGGAACAAACCACCCGGCACACTATTTCCTACCGGCAAATGCGATCGTCAGTTTGAATGACGGTGTTGATTTGAATATTGGCGATGTTATTGCCCGTATCCCGCAGGAAGGCTCGAAAACTCGTGATATCACGGGTGGTCTGCCACGTGTTGCTGACTTGTTCGAAGCACGTCGTCCGAAAGAGCCTGCTATCTTGGCTGAGATTTCGGGTACGGTAAGTTTCGGAAAAGAAACAAAAGGAAAGCGCAGATTGGTTATCACACCTAAAGACGGTGTTAATCCAATCGACGGTTCCGATCACTACGAGGTGCTGATTCCTAAGTGGCGCACCATGACTGTGTTCGAAGGTGAATATATTGAGAAGGGTGAGGTTGTTTCTGAAGGCCCGCCAGCTCCTCACGATATTCTGCGATTGAAAGGGGTTGAAGCTCTAGCTCAATATGTCGTCAACGAAGTTCAAGAAGTGTACCGCCTCCAGGGTGTGCGAATTAACGACAAGCATATCGAAGTTATTGTTCGTCAGATGCTGCGTAAGGTCGAAGTTACACATATTGGCGATTCGACTCTGATCAAGGGCGAGCAGCTAATGTATACGCAGATTCAAGAAGTGAACGATACTCTTCGCGAAGAAGATAAGCAGGAAGTTCGTTTCGAACGCATGCTACTGGGTATTACTAAGGCTTCCTTGGCAACAGAGTCCTTCATCTCGGCAGCGTCATTCCAGGAGACTACTCGTGTTCTTACAGAAGCGGCGGTTACTGGAAAGCGCGACTTCCTGAGAGGTTTGAAGGAAAACGTGGTTGTTGGACGACTTATCCCGGCAGGAACGGGTCTGTCGTATCACGCAGCCCGCAAGAAGGCCTATGCGGACAAGCTTAATTCAGATTCCGTTACAGCGAGTGATGTAGAAGCAGCATTGAGCGAAGCCTTGAATATCAAGGCACAAGGCTAGAGAGCCTGTTCAAACAGGCAGCAATGCTTGGAAATAGTTGACTAGAGGATGTGGGATCATTAAACTCTTGCATCCTTTATTCCGGCAGTTAATCTTTGTTATTTAGTGAGATCTGCGGGCCAACACAGTAGAGCGCTTAGATAACTGAGCCAAAGAGAAATAAAGAGACGGAAGAAAACCGATTTTTCTATATAGAGGGCTCTGCCCAGCGACAATTAGGGTCGTTGGATTACTGACCCAGAGATGATAGAGAGTGGGTTCTCCCTAAAAAATTAGAGGTTTTAAGGAAAACATGACGACAATTAACCAATTAGTACGCAAGCCCCGACGCAGCAAAATCGTCAAGAGCGGCGTACCTGCGCTACAAGGTTCACCTCAGAAGCGCGGTGTTTGCACTAGGGTCTACACAACTACACCAAAGAAGCCTAATTCAGCTTTGAGAAAGGTATGTCGTGTGCGTCTGGTTAATGGGTTTGAAGTGTCTTCCTATATTGGTGGCGAAGGCCACAATCTACAGGAACACTCCGTTGTTCTGATCAGAGGCGGTCGTGTTAAGGATCTTCCAGGTGTTCGCTACCATACGGTTCGCGGGAGCTTGGATACTTCAGGCGTTGCTGATCGTAAGCAGAGCCGATCCAAATACGGTACTAAGAAGCCAAAATAAATTGTAAAGAAGCAGTGAGAGTCAGGGCGAAGTCCGATCACTATTTTGGACTGAGCCTCTACAAGCGTAAGGATACGCGCCTCATCGAGACTCTTTAATAAAGCGATGAGTGAGAGTAAGGCCAGGTAATAGCCACTATTGAAGTGTCTAAAGTCCTGGATCAACCTGAATAAACATAGAGGTCTCAAATGCCTAGAAGAAGAGTAGTTGCTAAACGTGAAATTCTGCCCGATCCAAAGTTCGGTAGTTTAACCCTCGCAAAATTCATGAACCACGTGATGGTCGACGGCAAGAAGTCTGTTGCTGAGCGCATTGTCTATGGTGCATTAGACACAGTTTCAGCTAGAACCCCTGGCGACCCTCTCGAAACTTTCGAGAAGGCTCTGGATGCTATTGCTCCTATGGTGGAAGTTAAGTCTCGCCGTGTCGGTGGTGCAACCTATCAGGTGCCTGTCGAAGTTCGTGTTGAGCGTCGCCATGCTCTAGCTATGCGTTGGTTAGTTGAACATTCCCGCAAGCGTGGCGAAAAGTCCATGGCCTTGCGTCTCGCTGGCGAAATATCCGATGCCTCTGAGGGTAAGGGTAGTGCCGTTAAGAAGCGCGAAGACGTGCATCGCATGGCAGAAGCCAACCGAGCATTCTCTCACTACCGTTTCTAAACGAAGCGTTTGTAGTCGGCAAGCTGATTTGAATCGAATTAGTTTTATATAGATAGGGCATAAGCTGTGGCCAGAAAGCACCCATTGGATCGCTATCGCAATATAGGGATCGTTGCTCACGTAGATGCAGGCAAGACTACAACTACTGAGCGCGTACTATTCTATACGGGTATTTCACATAAGATTGGTGAAGTACACGATGGTGCTGCGACTATGGACTGGATGGAACAGGAGCAGGAGCGTGGTATTACTATCACCTCTGCTGCTACTACTTGTTTCTGGAGCGGCATGGGCAAGCAGTATGAAGAGCACCGTGTCAATATTATCGATACACCAGGACACGTTGACTTCACTATTGAAGTAGAGCGTTCTTTGCGTGTATTGGACGGCGCTGTAGTTGTACTCTGCGGCTCTTCAGGTGTTCAGCCCCAAACCGAAACAGTATGGCGTCAAGCTAATCGCTATGAAGTGCCACGCATGGTTTTCGTCAACAAGATGGACCGAGCAGGTGCTGATTTTCTGATGGTTGTAGACCAGATGAAAGAGCGCTTAGGTGCTAACCCGATTCCATTGCAGTTGGCAATTGGTGCGGAAGACGAATTCAAGGGTGTTGTCGACCTTGTTAAGATGAAGGCGATTCGCTGGAACGAAGAAGATCAGGGCGCTAGCTTCGAATACGAAGAAATTCCTGCCGATATGCAAGACTTGGCTGATGAATGGCGTGAAGCCATGCTCGAAGCGGCGGCAGAAGCCACCGAAGAGCTTATGGATAAGTATTTGGAAACCGGCACTCTGTCCGAAGAAGAAGTTATGGATGGCATTCGTATTCGCACATTGGCAAGCGAAATAGTGCCTACGCTTTGTGGTTCGGCATTCAAGAATAAAGGTGTTCAGGCAGTACTTGATGCGGTAATAGATTACATGCCAGCGCCAACTGAAGTTAAGGCCATTGAAGGTCTTCTTGAAGATGGTACTGCTACACAATGTGAAGCTGATGACAAGGCGCCTTTTGC
Organism: uncultured Gammaproteobacteria bacterium; assembly: GCA_913058275.1. GTDB lineage: Bacteria > Pseudomonadota > Gammaproteobacteria > Pseudomonadales > Pseudohongiellaceae > UBA9145. The sequence continues at coordinate 9,208 of CAJXQP010000079.1, forward strand.
TGCTTTGGCATTCAAGATTGCAACCGACCCCTTTGTTGGTACATTAACGTTTTTCCGAGTGTACTCAGGAACTCTTAATTCGGGTGATTCGGTTTACAACCCAATCAAATCTAAGAAAGAACGTGTTGGTCGTATGGTGCAGATGCACGCGAACACGCGTGAAGAGATCAAAGAAGTATTGGCCGGCGATATTGCCGCTGCGATTGGTCTTAAAGATGTAACAACAGGTGAAACTCTTTGTGCTATTGATCGGGTTGTGACTCTCGAGAAGATGGAATTCCCAGAGCCTGTGATCTCGGTGGCGGTTGAGCCGAAGACTCAAGCAGACCAGGAAAAAATGGGCATCGCCTTGGGTAAATTGGCTCAGGAAGATCCATCGTTTCGAGTCGAGACAGATGAAGAATCTGGTCAGACAATTATTTCAGGTATGGGCGAGCTCCACCTCGACGTACTAGTGGACAGAATGCGCCGCGAATTCTCCGTTGAGGCTAACATCGGAAAGCCTCAAGTGGCCTATCGCGAGACGATCAGAAAGACCGTGGAAATCGAAGGCAAGCACGTTAAACAATCTGGTGGTCGTGGTCAGTATGGACATGTGGTGCTGAGGCTTGAGCCCCTGGATCCAGATTCAGACTACGAATTTGTTAACGAAATTGTTGGCGGAACGATTCCAAGAGAATTTATTCCGGCGGTAGATAAGGGCGTGCAGCAGCAGATGAAGAATGGCTGTCTCGCTGGCTATCCTTTGCTAGCTATGAAGGTAACTCTTTTCGATGGTTCATTCCACGATGTGGATTCCAGCGAAATGGCGTTTAAGATTGCTGGCTCGATGGCATTGAAGAAAGGCGCGCTCAAGGCTGATGCGGCCTTGCTAGAACCGATGATGAAAGTAGAGGTTGTATCGCCTGAGGAGTATATGGGTGATGTAATGGGTGACTTGAATCGTCGTCGTGGCATGGTACAAGGCATGGAAGACAGCTCTATGGGCAAAGTAATCAATGCCGAGGTTCCGTTGTCTGAAATGTTTGGCTATTCGACGGACTTGCGTTCGGCGACTCAAGGCCGGGCTACTTATACGATGGAATTCGATAAGTACGCGGTTGTGCCTAACAATATTGCTGAAGGAATTATTAACCGGACGTCCTAATACGTCTTAATTACCAACTATAAACACACAAAAAATTTAGAAGTGAACGAGGTGCTATTGTGGCTAAACAGAAATTCGAACGAAATAAATTACACGTCAACGTAGGTACGATTGGTCACGTTGACC
>CAJXQP010000080.1 GCA_913058275.1 uncultured Gammaproteobacteria bacterium
TATTCGTCGGCAGCGTCAGATGTGTATAAGAGACAGAAATTGAGCCCGTTTCTCGGATTAAAGACAAAACCCTCGAAAAGCTTTTAGGGGACAAGGGGGTTATTCGTAACCGCCTAAAACTTTTCTCTATTCGGTCGAATGCCCACGCCGCCTTGGCTCTGCAAGCAGAATTTGGAAGCCTCGAATCCTATTTCTGGCAATTCGTCGACAACCACCCTTTGGATGGTGGCGGACGTCCGGCAAGCGCTATCCCTACAAAGACAGACCTGAGTGATGCGCTCTCTAAAGACCTTAAAAAACGCGGATTCAAGTTTATCGGCAGCACCATTTGCTATGCCTTTCTGCAAGCGGGTGGGTTTATCAATGACCACGTCGGCGAATGCTTCCGCTACAGCGAACAGAAAAAGGCCAACGGCAAGCGCTAGGCTAGTGAGACGGGGGATCGTTGGAGGAAAGCTCGAAGGAGCGCGACCTAGTCATCCTCTTCGCGCTGTAACTTTGCATAGGCAATCGAATTGAGTTCATGCGCTCGCTCACCAAACACCACTTTATGGAGAGTATCCTCGAGCACCTCTCTAAATGAGTCTCTGTGTAAATAGGCGGCTACATCGCCATCCGTTGGATCGAGCGCTATCTGCCGCAGGTCTCGGCGATGATCTTCTGTAATCAATAACACCGGCGCTGGGTAACGAAACGGACTGCGGCGCTCCTCGCTCCTCAGGCGAAACAAAAACTGATCGCGAGGCTTTTTATAGCTATTCCAGCCGGTAATAATGCAGGCAAGCTTGTTAGTCCCCAATCCTAGGAGCCGATTATATTGGCGCATCGCTTCTGTCGCGTTCGCCTCGTTATACGTGCTGATCGACGTATACAAACCTGTTTTCCCGATCAGCGCTGCGCACTCATCTACGAGCGTGTTGTCGAGGTCATACAATAGAATGACTGGTTTCAACTCAGTTCTCACTCTTGTGTTGTAGAGTCATTCTTCGCTTACGAGCGAAACATGACACTGGCTGAAACCGGCTCGCGCTCTGTCCGAGTTTTATTCGCAGCCACTGCTGTATCTTCATAGCCGAAGCTTAAGCCGAACAAGATTTTTGTTTCATCTTGAATATCAAATGCGTCGCGGACCATATCTGGGTAGTTGCGCATTGTTCCCATCGGGCAGCTGTGCAATCCAAACGCCACCATGGTGAGCATTAGGCTCTGCGCATACATCCCTACATCAAGCGCTACTGTGGTGCCGAACGCCGGATTCATACCAAGAAAGGCGATGTAAGGTGCATCAAAAAATTCGAAATTACGCACTATCGCCCGCAACCTCCCTTCTTTGTCATCACGTTCGATGCCCATATTGTTATAAAGAGCGACCGCGCAGTCGACTTGGCGCTTTCGATATTCGCCCTCGAAAGTGCCGCGATAGGGATAGTCTGGATTAGGTTCGACGCGGCCAACGGTGTTTTCGACCATCTGCTGTTTTAATCTATCCTTGAGAGCGCCTGAGGCAACATAAACCTTCCAAGGTTGAACATTACAATTCGAGGGGGCCATCTGCGCCACTTCGAAGATGCGATTCAGTACGTCGGCCGGCACTTCCTTGTCCAGATACCCTCGCACCGACCGCCGCGAGTACATTGCATCGATTACACTCATCGAAGGATCAATCTCGTTTCGAGTCTGGCTCGCGGGGTCAGCGCTCTCAAGCGAATGCATAGAGTCAGAAATAGAATGCGAACTCGGATTCTGGACAATGCTCATTATTCTGCTCCTAGCTCAGTATTCTGCCGCCATCGACATCGACAGTTGTGCCGGTGACGAAACGGTTCTGCATAACGAATAAAATGCCATCGGCGACCTCCTCTGACGTGCCTGCCCGGGGAATGAGATGTGACGTGGTCATGGCGGCAAGGTTGGCCTCTTTAGCGTCTCCCATTGCATCGAACATCGCAGTATCTACAGTGCCAGGTGAAACGACATTAACCCGAATCGGCGCCATCTCTACTGCGAGGCAGCGCACAAGGTTTTCGACAGAAGCACCCACACAGCTTAGCGGCGACTGAGCGGGGCGGATTTTGCGTGCTGGAGAGCCACTGACTAAAGTCACGGCGCCATCGGTGGCAAGATAAGGCGCGCCTGTTCTGACTACTTTCGCATAACCCCAGAGCTTGTCGTAAGCAGCCTTAAACTGCTCCTCTGTTTGCTCCAGAAAGGGCTTGAGCGTGCGCTCACCGCCGACTGCCGCAGAGACTAGGTGATCAATTGTGCCGACCTCGTCAAAGAGCGCTTTCAGCGACTCTGCATCGTGTGTATCGGCCTGTCTCACCTCAAACGCGCCCTGTGCAGCAAGTTTAGCTTTCTCGATATGACTCTCAGACCTCCCGGCTACCCAGACTTTTGCCCCAGCTGCTGCAGCGGCCTGTGCTGTGGCAAGACCAATACCAGCGGTTCCACCAATAATGACGACGCTCTTTCCTTTGATCGAACTACTTGGCATTGCACTTCCCCTCTTAATTAATCTTCATTTACTCTGCTTGAATTGTTCTCATTCGTTCGGACAATGACCAAAACGATGATGATAAATAGTCTTCACAGTCTTTGAATAGTACCATAGCGCTCAGAGCATTCTAGGGGCCTCCCCTCCATTTATTACGCCATTTATAGCAAGGACATCCCATGCTGCAGCACACCACTTCGCTTACTCGCCTTAATGCTATTGCCCTCTTAACCCTGTCACTTACCGCTTGTGCAAGTTGGGTCCAAATTACTCCTGAGGGTGCTGAAGTAGACTTGGTCGGTGATGCCTCTCGCGTCACTAGCTGTGCACGCGTCGGGCGCGCGAACGTGCAAACGCTGGGTAAGATTATCGTTGTAGAACGCGGCGGGCAGCGGCTTCAAGACGAGCTGTTGACGCTTGCTCGCAACGAAGCTGCCGACTTGGGCGGAGACACCGTTGTACCTGAGTCATTGATGGCTAATGGAGCACAAGTTTTCGGCGTCTTTAAATGCAGCCGCTAACTAAATAACAAACTCCATCACTAGATAAAGTAATTGGAATCGAGCGCGGCGGGCAGCGACTCCAAGAAGAGCTCCTCACACTGGCCCGAAACGAGCCGGCTGATCTTGTTGGCGTTTCATGTATACCAGAATCCGTGATAGTGGAGAACGACTTCAGGAAGAACTGATTTTTCATGCTCGCAATGAAGCGGCAGATCTCGGCTGAAATACCGTGGTTCCAGAGTCGATAATCGAGGCAGGCGAACAAAGCTTTGGCGTTTATCATTGCCCCGAATAAACCACCGATCAACCCACCCAACTCCGAAACCAAGAAAACGATTTGACTATATGACCAAATATGTAATTATGGTCATATGACAAGTGTAATAGCTGAGCTTTTTGACAAAATTACCGCCGAACAAGGCCTAGGAAGATCCTTAGACCACGAGGGTTCCGCAAACTATGCGGTTCAAAAAACACTCATAAAAGTGGCAACAGATCATTTTATACGGTTTGGTTACCGCCGGGCCAACATTGCAGAAATTGCCCGAGACGCGGGTATCGGAAAAGGTACCATATACCTGCACTTCAAAAACAAAAGAGAACTATTTTTCAGCTGTCTAATTGCCGAAAAACGAGAGCTTTTGCCGCAGCTAGAAATCATTGAGAATTTTCCGGAAGAAGAAAGGCTCAGAGCGTTTCTTGAAGTCACGTTTAGTTTCGCTCTAACGGCGTCACTGACTAGAGCGCTTCTCTCAAGACGTCAAGATTTTGCTGCCCTGATCGAAGAGATCGACGCAACCATTTTAAAGAATCACGATCAAAATTTTACTGAATACGTAATTAACAAATTGATCAGCCCAGTAAAACATAATCTAGACACTGATGATAAGAAGACCATCACCAACGTTATAAACCTTGCCACTCTTGCCATTGGATATCTGCCTGAAATGGCCTTTGATTTGCCTGGACAGGAAATACATACTGACGAGTTTGTTAGGACCCTGGCCATGATCATCGATCGTGGCATAAAGAATACCTAGAGAGATTTATCAAAAAGAAATATTAATGGACAGAATACTTTTACGCCTTACCGACATATTTGCTAACACCACAGACTACGTCCTGAATTTAAAAAAAGCGGATCCTGTTTGGGCTTACAGTTATTTCCTAAGTTAGGCTTTATGATGTTTTACCCGGACTTCGTTTGACATGTCCACAGATAGCTTACTGGAGGCATGCAGATTTACGGCGTCTATAAATGACGTGAATAAAAGCACACTTGATTAATCGTGGGGAATGCAGTTCTACTCGCTCTTATTTTAAGATTTGTCTGTTTTAGAGCGCATTTAAAAGCTGTTAGATTCGCGAATTTCTCAAATGAGAATTTGTTTCATGTCATATTTTTATTCGAATAAGATATGATCTCGAAATTTTAAAGTCATTAAGCCAACTATGAATTAATTGTAAAAAAATGCTTAAATCTTTCACTGCGAGGCGATAAAGATGGAAAAAATTCTTTTAGATCTTACAAAATTTTTTGCGAAAACGCCAAGCCTCGCTCTAAAATTTAAGAGATATATATTATTAGGGCTAGTCGTGATTTCTGTATTTCTATTCTATGGAATTTTCACACTTACGATTTTTGACGTATCAAGCGATAGTTTCCTAGAAGATGAAAACCCCGCTCAAGTCGCACTCGACGAATTTCGTAGACAGTTTGGTGGCGACGATTCAGTGCTCCTTATTTATCGTCCTCAAGACGATAATATTTTTTCTCGAAATTCTTTAATTGCAGTTCAGCAATTGACCGATGACCTCATGAATTGGAGGGAACTTAACAGGAATTACTATCCTGAAATATCTTGGGAAGAACTCTCCCATATTCGCCGAATCCAGTCCCTCGCAAATATCAGAATTCAAGAAAGTGTAGATGATACGCTAAGGTCAGACAGACTAATTCCAAGTCAATTGCCAACGACTGAGGCCGGACTTCAAGAATTGAGGATCAAAGCGCTCAGTCAAAAAGATTACGTTGGGGCATTCTACTCAGAAAACGGCAAGTATGGAGCTATTGTTATTCAAACTGATTTTGGGACCATTCCGGTAGAAGGTTACGAATCTGTGATAGACATCGCTGGTGTCGAACTAGACGGCGGATTTACAAGTTTTGAGCTTGAATTCGATAACGATGCTGTCGTTCAAGAAATCGAGTTTCAGGACACTGATCAGCTCGCATATTTCACTTTCGATGCAGCAGTTACCGCGATTTATCAAAAATACACAAGTGAGCTAGAATTTTACGCTGTTGGAACACCATCTATAATGGGGCAAATGCAAGGAGTGCTCAACCAAATGGCACTCCTAGGTACCCTGATGGTACTAATTTTTTCCTTTTTGTTATGGATATTATTCCGCTCTGGAAGCGCATTAGCCTGGCCAATAGTTACCATTGCCATGAGTGTTGCATGGTGTTGGGGAATTACCGTTTGGATAGGCCTCACTATATCCACCATGATCGCCCTCACTGTACTACTAATATTCGCTGTAGGAATTGCAGACTGCATACATGTTATGAGTGCATATTTTAGTTTTAGACGCGAGGGCCACGAGCACAATGAAGCCCTAAGCCGAGCATATGAAAAAGTTGGTTTAGCAATTTTTCTGACAACGTTAACAACAGCTGCCGGAATCTCAGTACTCGCCACCTCAAATTTAGAACCCATAAAAGTCTTTGCGTTCATGTCGGGACTCGGTGTGCTTCTAGCCTTCTTTTTTACTATTGTTCTGCTTCCAATACTATTGAATCTATGGCGCCCTGGGAGTACAGGGCCAGAAGAAAAGTTAAGTTTAGCTAACAAATTCGGCTCTAATATAGCCTCGATGAGAAGAAGGAATAAAATACTTATAAGTGTGCTAATAGCCACTATTATTTTTTCCTCTTTAGGCCCTATCGTAGGTGCCTTTATAAATTTTATTATCTTACTCACATACTGGATAGTAAACTTTCAGGCAGAAATACTTAATCGAATACCTGGAATTGTGCAAAAATCTCCATACTTAATTTTAGCTACTTTTGGACTTGGCTTTATTATTTGTGCTTATGGCACAACTAAAATTATTATTGATACAAACATTGCTGAAATGTTCAAGCAAGGGCATCCGATAACAGCTGCTGTCGAGATAGTCGATCAGAATATGTCAGGTGTTCAAAATATGGAAATCATGATTGACACCAAAGAAAGCGACGGGATGCTTGATTCACAACTGCTTACAGCTATAGACAATTTACAAGAGAGAATTCTCTCTCGCTATCCTGATATTATTGGTAAAACTAATTCTTTAGCAAACATCGTTAAAAATACCAATAGAACTATGAATGATGATAATTCTGATTACTATAAAATTCCAGAGTCTAACCAAGCCATATCGCAGCTGCTTTTCATGTTTAATAGCGCAAATCCTGAAGATCGCAGAAACCTAGTATCAGATGACTATAGTCGTTCTCATATCACCGTCACTGTAAAAAATCTTGGGTCTTATGAATATAAGACTTTATTTAACGATATCTCGGTGGATGTTAAAAATACTTTCGCGGAAGTGAAAACTAATTTCCCAGAATTAGATGTGAATCTGACCGGGAGCTTGCCTACTCTGATGGTGATGGCTGATGAAGTCGCAAACTCTCAATTTTCTAGCTTCTCGTTAGCACTATTAATAGTAAGTCTTATCATGATTTTGACGCTAGGCTCACTGAGAGGTGGTCTAATGGGGATGGTTCCAAATGCTATACCTGCCTTTCTTGCATTTGGATTAATGGGGCTTTTTGGCGTTCCCCTGGATACAGATACACTCCTTATAGCACCAATTATTTTGGGAATAGCTGTAGACGATACGATTCACTTCATGACCCATTATCGAATAGAACTTGCCAAGACCCGCAGCATAGCTATCGCCCTCGAAAGTGCCATAAAAGAGGTTGGCCAAGCAGTAATGTTCACGACAATGGTTATCGGTCTAGGTTTTTCCGTTCTTAGTTTTTCAGATTATTTAGGAATGGCTAAGGTAGGCTTTTTTGGTTCAATGGCAATATTTGTCGCATTACTGTGTGACCTTTTACTCATCCCTGCGATGATACTGGTCTTTAAACCTAAATTTGGGGTAAAAAATGTCAATGCAGAAATTAACTTTTAGGGGCGTAAGCATGCAAGCCAAAAAATTATATGGATTTGCCTTTACCACTATTTTTCTATTAACCGCTAATTCTCTGTCTGCTCAGGAAGTTTCAGGTCTTGATATAATGAAATTGGTCGATGATCTGCAACGACAAAGTAATGATTCCTCCTTTAACAAAATGCAGCTTTCAAGCTGCAAATTTGGAACCAAAGACAGGCGTATCATTTGTGCAGATAAGCCTAGAGTTAAGGCCCTGGAATCGGTCGTAAAGTCGTACGGACCCAATTTAGAAGACACAAAAAATATAACGATAACCCTTGAGCCGGCATCAGAAAGGGGCATAGGGATGTTAAGTTTTAACTATGACGACCCTGCAAAAGAAAATGAAACTTGGCTCTATCTATCCGCACTAGGCCGAGTTAAGCGTATCGCGACAGGGGATTCAGATGAAGATACTGAACCCGCATCGTTGTTTGGGTCTGAATTCACTACCGAAGATACTGAAACAGGTAAGATAAGTGACTATACTTATAGAATACTTGAAGACACGTTAGTGGCGGGGCGTTCTGTTTGGAAAATAGAAGCTATTCCAGGTAAAGAGAGGTCAAAAAAAACACGCTATTCACGTCAAATTCATTACATAGATAAGGAAAGATACGTTGCTCTGCGGTCTGAGTTGTACGACCGCTACAATAAAGAAGTTAAGCGTCTAATCGCATCGCGTGTAGAGCTTGTAAACGGCAACTGGGTGGCTCGGTCTCTGACAATGATGAATTTAATCACGAACCGATTATCTAACATGGCGTTCGTAGAAATTAACACGGGGCTAGATATCGATGACGATTTTCTCACACAGCGCACGCTGACCGATGTTGCCTTTCGCGAGGCAGAACTAGATAAGCTACGCCAGCAGGTCCGGTAATTAACCAGCGTAAAAATCAGATGATGTTGAGCTGGAGAAGTATATTGATTCGCAAAATGCTATTCATCACTTCCTGTCTAGCTGTTACCGCTATTTTCGCCCAAGACGAGCCTAAAGTCTTGGAAAGCGACGCCTTCTTCGAATTCAATACATCCTTCCACCCACTGCCGGACCAAGAGAGCCATTCGACAGCGGACCTAATTTTAGATGACCCTTTCTTTGGCGCATTCGAAGATTTTCCAGCCGACTTTCAAGAAAACGACTCAGGCAGAGCTAGATGGCTCAGCGGCTTCACGGTTAAACTTACCCAACAAATACTTTTCCAAACAAAAACCCATGATGTGAATTTACGGGTACCAAGAGGACCTCTTATTACGATTCCCCGTGAAGCAGATGTGGAAACGAACAGAGTGGCAGCCAACGTTCGCTACCAATACGCGTTCGCTCCGGGATGGCTTCTTCAAGCGAGCGGTTTTGCCCGTGTCTTCTTGCACGACGATTATGAATTCGAGGCCTTAGACAAAGGTGTCGATTTGGAATTCCGCTTGAACGAATTTTTCATTCAACGTAGCTTTGACAAACATAGTGTAAAGCTAGGCAATCAAACAGTAGTGTGGGGTGAGGTTGATGGAAACTCTGTTCTTGATGTGATTAACGTAACAGAATTTAGAGATTTTAGTATTATCGATATCGAAGATGCGCGACTTAATCAGCCAATGCTGGTGTGGGACTATTTCGGAGATCGCTTTGGGGAACAGAGCAGACTTTCCACCTTCGTCACGCTGTATCCAGAATACAACCCTCCGATAGTCCGAGGCAGCCCCTTCTTCGTCGAGCCTGCGTTCAATATTACCGATTACAAACGTACTGCTAGCCTTGAGTTTGAGGGAGGTATGCGTTGGAGCCGTTCGTTCGAGGGCAGCGACATCGCCCTAATGGCCGCCTATTTAATCGAAAATCAGCTTAGCTATTCGAACCCTGCCGAACTCGGGCAAGATGCACTTTCAACGAATAACGCCTTCAGCCTGGTAGGTTTCAGCGCCAACCGCGCGTTGGGCAATGTATTACTCAATCTGGATGTCGCGTACTCGCGAGGAATTTTGATTAACAATCTCAACATTCCTGGTGTTGCCGCCGCAGAAGATGCAATCAGCACGCGGAATCAGTTGGGCACGTCGGTGGGAGTGGAGTACGCGATAAATAACGAGCAGAACATCGCGTTCAGTGTGCAGGTGGCGAAACCGCTCACCGGCGCACTTCAGGCATCGACGAAGGAGAACCTAACCGGCGCTTGGCTGATGCGCTACAGCAATTCTTTAATGAACGGCGACCTTGCACTTGCCCTTGGCATGCAGGGGGATATCAATGGAGAATTCACCATTCTCCAAGCCTCTGCAGATCAAACCTTAAACGACCGGTGGTCTATGGGCTTAAACCTGATTTTATTGGACGGAGTGGAGGCCTCGCCGATCTCGCTCTTTGCAGGTGACATTCGCATTGGGTTCAACCTTACGCTTTCTTTCTGAGAGGAAAACCACCTACTATACGAATAAAAACTTTGATAAATAGCACCAACGTGACACACATTTTACGCATTGATTGCAGTATGCCGAGTTTCTTTTAATAGTTTGTCTGCTTATCGAATATCTCTCTATCGAACTCGCCTTCCCAATTAGCCACAGCTGTTGCAACCGACAGGTCTCCGCAAATATTAACTACAGTTCGAAGCATATCGAGTGGCCTATCGAACGGCAAAATAAAGCCAATAACGATAGCGATTTGCTCTGGCGAGATCCCGATTGCGCCCATTACGGCCGCCATCAAGAAAAGCGAAGCGCCAGGTACTGCCGCGGTGCCTATTGAGACGAGTGTCGTAGACCCCGCAATAATTGCGTAATCCGCGAGCGAAAGTTCTATGGCAAACGCCTGCGCGGCGAAAACTGAAACGATGCCAACATAAAGTGCAGTGCCATCCATATTAATAGTTGCGCCAAGCGGCAATACCGTCGAGGCGACGACCGGCTTAATGCCAAGATTATTCTCAGCAACTGACATCGATACGGGAAGCGTCGCCGAACTAGACGACGTTGAAAATGCAACCAGCATCGCATCGCGTGCGCCCTTAAAGAAATTGATAGGAGACAGACCTAGTGAGAGCTTAATAATGCCAAAACCGTGCACGACTACAACGTGGATAATACAGGCCAGGACAACTCCCAGCGCGAGTGTCAGCACGTCTAATAAGGCAGCTGCCCCCTGCGTGCCAGCAACAGCTGCGATCAACGCAAAGACGCCGAATGGGGCTACTTCCATTAC
>CAJXQP010000081.1 GCA_913058275.1 uncultured Gammaproteobacteria bacterium
CCCTATTGGAGAGTGTGAGCCTGGCCCGAGAAGCAGGTGCCACAGTTATTGGTGTAGCACCCGAGAACACGCCATTGAGTGAACAATGCAGCCTGCCTATTTATGTGAATATGAAAGAGGAACACCAAGCATTCGCGCCAGTATCTTCGCGTATAGCACACTTGGTTGTAATCGATGTACTGGCAACTGGTGTCGCTAGGCATCGCAAGCCCTTATTGAAGGACCATCTGAAGAAATTGCAGAAGAGCCAGCGGGCTCTTCGTGATTCCGATTAAAACTAAACTAGTTCTATTTCTTAGTTGGCCGCTTCCAGCCTGTAAGATTTCTTTGCTTACCTCTCGCGACGGCTAGGCTGTCGGCAGGTACATCGCTGCTTATCGAAGAGCCCGCTGCGACAAAGGTATTATCGGCCAGAGTGACTGGTGCAACCAAAACACTATTCGATCCCACGAACACATTATTGCCAATAGTCGTCTGGTGTTTATTAACTCCGTCGTAGTTACAGAAAATTGTGCCTGCCCCAATATTTACGTTCTCGCCAAGCACAGCGTCGCCGATGTAGGCTAGATGGCTGGCCTTTGACCCTTTGCCAATAACTGCATTCTTTGTTTCGACGAAGTTTCCAATCTTGGTGTTCTCTTTCAAGATAGTGCCAGGTCTTATTCTAGCGTAAGGGCCGACACTAGCGCCCTCTCCAATCTCTGATCCATCGATGCTCGTGCCCTGAAGTATATTAGCGTTGTCGGCTATGTTGCTGTCTTTGATAACAACGTTAGGGCCAATCTTAACGCCATTGCCTAGAGTCACGCGGCCTTCAAATATGGCGTTAATATCAATCTCTACATCGCTACCTGTTTCGATTTCACCGCGAATATCGATGCGCGATGGATCACGTAATAGAACTCCAGCCTTTAGAAGTTGTTCGGCTTTGTTCATTTGGAATTGTCTCTCTAGGCCGGCTAGTTGCGCCTTATCGTTTACACCCTGTACTTCATTCTCATCGTCTATAACCATTGCGGTAATAGCGCATTCGTCATCAGTTGCCGCCATCGCCACTACATCAGTCAGATAGTACTCTCCTTGTGTATTGTCGTTTCCCAGAGAGTTCAGCCATGAATTCAACTTCGTCGCTGGAATAACCATGATGCCAGTATTGATCTCGTTAATCTTTTTCTGTTCGTCGTTAGCATCCTTTTCTTCGACGATTGCCGTTATTTCACCCGAATCGTCACGGACAATACGGCCAAGACCTTTTGGGTTTTCAGTGATGAGTGTAAGTATGCAAAGTGTATTTTCGTTCGCTTGCTGCACCAACTTGCTTAGGGTCGAAAAATTGGTAAGTGGTACATCACCATATAAAACTAGCACGCACTTTTTAGGCTTTGTTGTATCGATACTCGGCATGGCCTGCATAACAGCATGGCCGGTGCCGAGCTGCTCTTCTTGCAGAGCCCACTGCAGCTCCTTGTCAGAGCTGAATTCGGCTTTGATTTGTTCCGCTGCATATCCCACAACAATATGAACCTTCTCGGACTCTAACTTTCGTGCTGCATTGAGCACGTGTCCAAGCATCGAATCGCCACCGATCTGATGTAATACTTTGGGTATATTTGAGTTCATTCTAGTGCCGCGACCCGCTGCAAGAATGACGATATCTAAATTCATATTTAATCCGCTTAGTGGAACCAATTTGGATGAAAGCTTGTTTGGATAAGGGTCTACTATATCAAGACGATGAGTTCAGCCAAAAGAATAGCAAAAAAAAAGGTAGCTCATGCCACCTTTTTAGGTCTTCGTCAGTCTAGTTTAGCGAGCTACTACTTTCTAATCTTCCGCAGAGCCCGTAACTGGGCCGCTGCCTCGGCTAATTGAGCGGCGGCAATCGAGTAATCAAATTCCGCGCCCTGATTCGCTATAGCCTTCTCGGCGTCTTCCACTGCTTGCTGCGCCGCGGCCTCATCTAAATCGTCGGCTCTAAGCGCCGTGTCACTCAATAGAGTAACAACCCCTCGCTGCACTTCCAGAAACCCACCAGACACGTAGTAAACTTCTTCTTCGCCGTTTTGAAGTATTAACTTAACCGGCCCAGGGATTAACGCCGTCAACAAGGGCGCGTGCCCCGGAGCAATACCAAGATCTCCAAGAGATCCTGCCGCAACAACCATCTCAACAAGACCTGAGAAAATACTCTTCTCAGCGCTTACGATGTCACAGTGCATTGTCATAGCCATATCTAGTTACTCGTTCTTGTCTATAGAGACAAAAGGGACAATTACTTTAAATTTTCCGCTTTAGCGATCGCTTCTTCAATAGAACCTACCATGCTAAATGCTTGCTCAGGAAGGTAGTCATAGTCGCCCGCCAAGATTCCTTTAAAGCCAGCAATGGTGTCTTTTAGAGAAACGTACTTGCCTGGGGCGTTGGTGAAAACTTCTGCAACAGTAAATGGCTGAGACAGGAATTGCGAAATACGTCTCGCGCGGCCAACCGTTTGCTTGTCCTCGTCGGACAATTCGTCCATGCCCAAAATCGCGATAATGTCTTTCAATTCTTTATAACGCTGCAGAACTGTTTGTACGCCATTCGCCGTGTCGTAATGCTCGTTTCCAATTACCAAAGGATCCAACTGACGCGAGGTAGAATCCAATGGATCCACCGCCGGGTAAATACCCAGTGAAGCGATATCACGCGACAGTACAACTTTCGCATCCAAGTGAGCGAAGGTTGTTGCAGGTGATGGGTCAGTCAAGTCATCCGCGGGTACGTATACCGCTTGAATTGACGTAATAGAGCCATCTTTTGTTGATGTGATTCTTTCTTGGAGGGCGCCCATTTCCTCAGCAAGTGTAGGCTGATAGCCCACCGCTGAAGGCATACGGCCAAGTAGGGCTGATACTTCTGTGCCCGCTAGTGTGTAACGATAGATGTTGTCGATAAACAACAGTACGTCACGACCTTCATCGCGGAAGTCTTCCGCCATGGTGAGTCCGCTTAGAGCAACACGCAGTCTATTGCCAGGAGGCTCATTCATCTGACCGTAGACCATCGCTACTTTAGATTCGCCTTCTAGGTCGATTACTTTTGATTCCTGCATCTCGTGATAGAAATCGTTTCCTTCACGAGTACGCTCACCTACACCCGCGAACACTGACAAACCACTGTGCTCGGTTGCGATGTTGTTAATGAGCTCCAACATATTTACCGTCTTGCCTACACCAGCACCACCAAATAGACCAACCTTGCTGCCCTTTGCGAAAGGACAGATTAAGTCGATTACCTTGATGCCTGTTTCCAACAATTCGTTAGAGCTAGCCAGCTCTTCATAAGTAGGCGCTTTGCGGTGAATCGGCATACGCTTCTTCTCACCTATTGGTCCACGCTCGTCGATTGGCCGACCCAGTACATTCATGATGCGACCAAGTGTTTCAACACCGACTGGTACAGAAACAGGAGCGCCGGTATCTGAAACTTCAAGCCCACGACTCAGACCCTCAGTACTACCAAGCGCAATCGTTCTAACTACGCCATCGCCTAGTTGCTGCTGCACTTCTAGCACGATGTCTGTGTTGCTGACTTCTAGTGCGTCATAGATAGAAGGCACTCCATCGCGTCCAAATTCTACGTCGATTACAGCACCAATGATTTGTACGATTCGGCCGCTACTCATGTCCGGTTCCTTAATCTCTTAATTTTTTATCTAAACTTTTTAATGACGCTGAATATTCGCGCCGCTAATTCCTGTTAACTATACTGCTGCAGCTCCGCCAGCTATCTCAGATAGCTCTTGGGTAATTGCCGCTTGTCGAGCCTTGTTATAAACCAACTCTAAGTCATCAATAATATCGCCTGCGTTGTCGGTTGCGCTCTTCATTGCAACCATCCTCGCGGCTTGCTCACAGGCATTGTTCTCAACTACCGCCTGAAAAACTTGTGATTCGATATATCTCATTAGCAAACCATCTAGCAACTCTTTCGCATCGGGCTCATACAAATAGTCCCAATGGTGTTGCATGTCTTCATCTTCTGAAGGAAGCAATGGCAACAACTGCTCGATAGTCGGCTGCTGCGTCATGGTATTAATGAAGGTATTACTAACAACCATCAACTGATCAATTTCGTTATTGTTGAATTTTTCCAACATCACACGAACAGAGCCAATTACATCGGCTACTTCCGGTGCATCGCCGATGCTATCAACCGCAGCAACTACATTGCCTCCGTAGTTGTTAAAGAAGCGTGCAGCCTTCTTACCAATCACACAAAAGTCGATCTCAACATTGCTGTCGTTAAACTCTTTCATCGAGGACACGGCAGCTTTAAAAACATTAATGTTCAATCCGCCGCACAAACCTCGGTCAGAAGAAACAATAATATAACCAACGCGTTTTACTTCACGTGTATCGAAATAGGCGTGTCTGTATTCCGGTGTTGCATTGGCGATGTGGCCGATCACCGAGCGGATACGATGAGCATAGGGCTTACCAAGTGTCATGCGCTCTTGAGCTTTACGCATTTTACTTGCCGCTACCATTTCCATCGCGCCGGTGAGACTCTGAGTACTCTTAATACTCGAAATCTTGGTGCGTATTTCTTTTCCGCCAGCCATTGCTTACAGCCTCTTTATTATATTGCCTTGCTGACTACCAAGTCTGTGTGGACTTGAATTTATCGATTGCCGCTTTAAACTGAGCGCCAATGTCGTCGTTGTAGTCGCCGGTATCGTTGATCTGTTTTATCAGATCAGCATGCTCACTGTTCATATAAGCAAGCATCGACGCTTCGAAGTCCAATATCTTGTTCAGCTCGATGTCTATCAGATAGCCTTCGTTCGCCGCGTAAATAGAGATGCCCATCTCCGCGATCGACATTGGCGTATATTGCTTCTGCTTCATCAATTCTGTAACTCGCTGACCGTGCTCTAGCTGTGCTCGAGTCGCATCATCAAGGTCAGAAGCGAACGCTGCAAAGGCAGCCAATTCACGATATTGAGCTAGCGCTATACGTACGCCGCCGCCCAGCTTCTTAATAATCTTAGTTTGCGCAGCACCACCCACACGCGACACCGAGACACCCGGGTTCATCGCAGGGCGAATGCCTGAGTTAAATAGGTCTGTTTCCAGGAATATCTGGCCATCTGTAATCGAAATTACGTTGGTTGGTACAAACGCCGAAACGTCACCAGCTTGCGTCTCAATTATAGGCAATGCCGTCAAAGAACCTGTCTTACCCTTCACTTCACCGTTTGTGAATTTTTCTACGTAGTTAACGTTCACTCTCGAGGAGCGCTCCAAAAGACGGGAGTGCAAGTAGAAAACGTCACCAGGATAGGCTTCACGGCCCGGTGGTCTTCTTAATAGTAGGGAGATCTGTCTATAAGCCCAAGCTTGCTTAGTCAGGTCATCATAGACGATCAATGCATCTTCGCCGCGGTCACGGTAATACTCACCCATCGTGCAACCCGAGTAAGGCGCGATGAATTGCATGGATGCAGGATCAGATGCCGTCGCCGCTACGACGATGGTGTATTCCATGGCGCCATGCTCTTCCAAGCGATTTACCACGTTGGCTACAGATGAAGCCTTCTGGCCAATCGCTACGTAGACGCACTTAACATTCTTGCCTTTCTGGTTGATGATCGCGTCGATCGCTACCGCAGTCTTTCCTACTTCACGGTCGCCAATAATAAGTTCACGCTGGCCCCTGCCGATTGGGACCATGGAGTCGATAGATTTCAATCCTGTCTGTACAGGCTGGTCAACTGACTGTCTTTCGATTACGCCCGGCGCTATTTTTTCAACCGCGTCGGTCATTGTTGTTTCAACTGGGCCTTTACCATCGATAGGCTTGCCTAGTGCATCAACAACGCGTCCTTCTAATTCAGGGCCAACCGGGACTTCCAAAATTCGCTTCGTACAGCGACAAGTTTGACCTTCGCGCAGTGAAAGATAGTCGCCTAAAACAATAGCGCCTACAGAGTCACGCTCAAGGTTAAGCGCCATTCCGTATACGCCACCTTCAAATTCGATCATTTCACCGTACATCACATCGGCAAGGCCGTGGATACGAATAATGCCGTCAGATACGCTGACGATAGTACCTTCGTTCTTTGACTCAACAGACACATCGAGCTTGTCGATCCGTTGCTTAATAATGTCACTGATTTCGGATGGATTCAGTTGTTGCATGCTTATTTCCTTGTTCCTGACCTGCTCAGGAATTCATTGATTCAGCTAATTTGGATAACTTTCCGCGTACTGAGCTGTCGATAACATTGTCACCCGCTCTAATTACCGCGCCGCCGATCAAGCTTTGGTCGACATTGGTAGTCAATAGTATTTCACGCTTAAGACGGTCTTTGAGAGCTTGCGCTAGCTTGTTTGAAACATCTGAACTAATTTCAAAAGCTGTTGTGATCTCAACATCAACCGACATTTCCTGTTGTGCTTTTAGTGATTCAAACAGTGAAGAAATTTCTGGCAGCAAAATCAGGCGCTTGTTCTCAGCAAGTAGGGCTACAAAGTTCTTGCCCTTCTCATTGAGTTCATCGCCGCATACACCAATGAAGGCGTCGGCAATTTGGTCCGACGACAACGATGGGGAGCTCAGTATGCTGCTCACCCCAGACTGCTCGGCCACGGCCGCCGATAGAGCGATCATGCTGGACCACTTATCCAGTGCACTATCCTGCAAAGCAGTTTCAAACGCCGCCTTCGCATAGGGTCTTGCTAATGTGATTAGTTCTGCCACTGTCTAGTTTCTCAAAGCTCGGAAGCTAATTTGTTCAACATATCTTCGTTGGCGGCTTGGTTGATCGAGCCTTCCAGGATCTTCTCGGCACCAGCGATTGCTATCGCAGATACCTGAGCGCGTAGAGCTTCTTTCGCTCTATTCACTTCCTGTTCGATATCAGCCTGAGCGCCAGCAATAATTCGCTTGGCCTCTTCTTTGGCTTTATCTTTTGCTTCGTCAACAATCTGTGAGCCACGCTTATTAGCAAGGTCGATAATGCCAGCTGCCTCAACCTTCGCAACTTTAAGCTGATCCGTAGACTTAGCTTGCGCCAGTTCCAGATCCTTCTCAGCTCGAGTCGCTGCTTCTAAGCCGTCTGCGATTTTCTGCCGACGCTCTTCCATAACATTCATGAATAGAGGCCAGACATATTTCGCGCAGAACCACCAGAAAACGAAGAACGCTACCGATTGCCCGATAATAGTTAATGTAATATCCACCGCGATCTCCCGCTATTAGATGTCTAGCTTAGCCTGCTAACTGGCCTAGGTAAGGGTTGGCAAAGGTAAACCACATGCCGATACCAATACCAATCATAGTTACCGCGTCGATAAGACCGGCTACCAAGAACATGCTGGCCTGTAATTTAGGAGCTAGCTCCGGCTGACGAGCAGAACCTTCTAGGAACTTCCCTCCTAAAATACCGAAACCAATCGCCGTTCCGAGTGCGCCCATTCCCAGTACAAGCAGTACGCCCAATACCGTATTCGCTAATATCAATTCCATCTTTTCCTCCAGGTTTTCTTTAGTTCAGATCAATCTTAATAAAATGTAAAAATTAGTTTAATGGTCGCCGTGTGCTGGCTCATGAGCCGCATTCAAATACACAATCGTTAGCATCATGAAGACGAATGCCTGCAGCGGCACAACCAATAGGTGAAACACTGCCCAGACAAAATGCGCAGGTAACTGATAAGCACCCAGCAGTCCGGAAATGAGCAAGAACAACAATTCCCCCGCATACATATTTCCGAACAATCGCAGCCCTAGTGAAACCGGCTTCGCAAATAGGGTGGGTATTTCAATAATAAGGTTAAACGGCAGCATCCATTTACCGAAGGGATGGAAGGCGAGCTCACTTAGAAAGCCGCCAAGGCCCTTGTTCTTAACACTGTAGTAAAGAATTAGAAAGAAGACGCTGATCGACATACCCATGGTGATGTTCGGGTCTGTTGTTGGCACAACCTTGAAGGACATATGCTCCAAGCCCCACAGGCCACCTACCGCCATCGCAATCTCTGGTAACCAATCAACTGGCACCAGGTCCATCATGTTCATCAATATGATCCAGACAAAGACCGTCAAACACAGCGGGCCCACGTGAGGATTCTTGTAGTTAAAGCCCGAGTTAACTTGGGATTCTACGAATTCGAAGATGCTCTCAACAAAGTTCTGAATGCCGCTTGGCACGTCTGAAGTTGCGCGCAAACCAATGTAGCGAAAGAAAAATAAGAAGGCAGCGCCTATAAACAGTGACCAGCCCATAGTGTCGACATGTATAGACATGAAACCCATTGAGACAGCTTCTTCAGGCGTGTGGGCAAGGCCCCAGTGACCATCTGGAAATTTACCGTAGGTCAAATAGGATAAATGGTGGGTAATGTATTCCTGAACAGTCTGGCCTTCTGCGCCATGTTCAGCGGCTGCGTGTGCCGCGTCTGCTAACTCTGCCATTTATATTCTCTAAGCTCATTAGAGCTTACGTTTGTGCTTATGTTTTGTTCTGTGAGGGGCTATAACTTATGAACCCCGACATTACTACGCCTACAAAATGGATCAGTGTGAACCCAAGTATTAAGGCTAATTCGTTCAAGCTGGTAATCAGTGTGAAACTAAGCGCAAAGAGCACCACCGTCATGATGATTTTACCGAGCTCCCCGCGGATAAAGCCCCTCACAACGTTTTGTGCATTTCTCGCCCCCTGATAGCGGTAGGCATGAAACGCAAAATAACTGTTTGGCACAGCGCTTATTAGACCACCCAATAGTAAGGAGTAAGCCAAAATGATGCCTGAAATTAACAGAGAAATTACTGCTATAAAGACAGTCGCTGCCAGTTGCGCAATGGTTACTTTATATACCGGTGGGGTCTTTAAATTAGACATTTTGGCTTAGCTTTTTCAGCTTCGCTCTCCATCGGCACCCGTAAGAAACACCTAAAAAATCGCAGCGGTGATCACCAAAGCACGCGCATTATAGGGGCTTTATAGTGCCTAATCAACTACGCAGGATTATCAATTGATATGAGAGAGAATGCCGTCCAATTCGTCTAGGGAATTGTATTTTACAACAAGTCGACCCTTACCCTTGGCAGTGTGCTGAATCATTACCTTGGCGCCAAGCTTGTCGGCTAGGTTTTCTTCTAGATTATTGATGTCAGGATCTACCAGCTTGGTGCTCGCGCTACTAGTTAAGCCTGCCTCAGCGATCAATCTGCGGACTAGGGACTCTGTCTGGCGTACAGAAAGTCCTTTGCCAACGACGGACCTAGCTGCCTCAGATTGTTGAGTATCGGGTAGTGATAGCAGAGCCCTAGCATGGCCCATTTCTAGATCCCCATGCTCCAACATCCGCCTAACATCGATGCTCAGGCCAATCAGGCGCATGAGATTAGTCACGGTAGCTCTAGATTTACCTACCGCATCAGCAACCTCTTGTTGGGTCAGCTCAAATTCGTCTTGCAGGCGCTTAAGCGCCATAGCCTCTTCAATAGGATTCAGGTTTTCACGCTGAATATTCTCGATCAGCGACATGGCGATTGCTGCCTCGTCGCCGACTGGCTTAATAATGGCCGGTATAGAGTCCAAGCCAGCTATCTGGGTGGCTCTCCAGCGTCTCTCGCCGGCTATAATCTCGTATTTATCTGCGGATATGGGGCGTACAACAATCGGCTGCATTACGCCTTGCACTCGAATAGAGGCAGCTAGTTCTTCCAGAGCCTCTTCGTGCATGTCCGTTCGCGGCTGGTATTTACCACGCTGAATTAGATCGATAGGGATATTCTTGAGATCGCCGTTTTTTTCATCGGCTTTCGGAGGCGGTGTTGAGCGATCTTTGGGCTTGCCGAGGAGGCTTGCCATGGTTTCCGTACTACCCCTAGAGAGCAGCACATCCAGGCCTTTACCGAGTTTTCTCTTATCAGTCATCTTACATTCGGACTCAGGTAAACGGGTTTTTGTTCCCTAGTTTAAAAAAGGTTGAACAAAAGCTGTAATTACAGCTTAAACAGCGGCCCTCGCGGCTGCTTCATCGTTGCGTCTCAATACTTCACCAGCCAGCGCAAGATAGGCAATTGCTCCTCGGGACTGCTTATCGTAATTCAGAACAGGCTTACCGTAACTAGGAGCCTCTGCGAGACGAACGTTTCTCGGCACGACTGTACGGTAGACAGTATCCCCAAAATAGCTAAGTAACTGGCCATTAACCTCAGTGGTTAGTTTGTTTCGCGGATCATACATGGTGCGTACGATTCCTTCGATCTTTAATTCTGGGTTCAGGCTATCGCGTATCGCGTTAATTGTGTCCATGAGCTGTCTCTTATACACATCTCCGAGCCCACGAGACCGAGGCTGATCTCGT
>CAJXQP010000082.1 GCA_913058275.1 uncultured Gammaproteobacteria bacterium
CGAGATCAGCCTCGGTCTCGTGGGCTCGGAGATGTGTATAAGAGACAGCTATGGAGGGGAATGGGCAGGCTGATGTTTGAATTTTCTCGAGACTATCAATGCTGTGCAATGCAGCTCCTCGATAAAAACTAAACCTTTTGTCGCCATTGAATAGACTTAATTCGCCGAGATGAGCCAATCGTCCAGTTCTAGCACACAGGTCCGTGAGCAGATCGTGCTTTGCTGATATATCCAATGTGCTGTCCTCGGTTATAAATAGATACTCGCTCGCGGCAACAGTCTCTAAACCCACTCTGTCCTTCTTCCAGAGTTGATACTGAGTTATACGGCCATCACGGACTGCTTTTTCCTCATCGAGTGTAAAACCCTGACGTGTTAGTCCGGCGAATTCGACTTGTGCGAGAGTGTAGTAATTGTCGGTTAACAGCAGTGGTGATTCTGCAAATTCGCGTTGTAAAAGCTCATCTACATGACTGCTAAATTGTGTCCAGCCAGCCATTTTATTCGATAGCACACCTGCGCCAATAAGTGGTTGGAGCTGTAATTGAAAAGCCTGCGAACCGACGCCGAACAGAGCCGTTAGGGTTCCAAGAAAGCCGATAATGGGAATGGTAATGACGAGTCGGTGAGCAGTTTGTATCGTAAAATAAGTGCCGAGTAAATTCGCAGCGCTTCGTAGGGCATAGGGTACGTAAATGAGTAGAGGGAAGTATCCGGAAAGAGGCCAGTGAATAGACGTGCTGGTGGCATCCGTCCATGGGGCAAGTAGCAAATAGACTAGCACATTGACTAATGAAAAGCTGAGTAGCAGCGCCGCACTGCGATCGCCGTGACTCGCCTTCTGATACATCAAATAGTTGGTGTAGACGAATAGTAGATAGAGCGGAGGCGTAACTAGGCCTGCTTGCTTAAATACGTGTAGCAGGCCAGAGGCCTGAAATTCCCACGGATGCCTATCTACGAAATAGAAGCTCGCGCTGCTCAGTTGGTTGCTTAGATTAAACCAAAGGATGGGTATCAATCCGAGGCACGCGATAAGGATGCATACCCATAGGCGCGGATTCTTCCATTGGCTTTGCGCTGCCCTAAATAAGATCAGGAAAAGTATTGCAGCAGCAGGATATAAGAAGAAACGGTAGTGCGTGCACAGACCCAAGGCTACAAACGAACCGGTAAGAGCCCAGTACAATAACCGATCTGTGCGCAGTGCCCGCTCGAAAAAACCGATTGCCAAGAGACCAAAGAAAACGAGAGGAACATCTGGCACAGCTAGTAGGCCAAGGAAGCCTGCAAGCGGTAAGCATAAACTTAATGCTGCTGACTCTACGGCATGTTCGGGGTCTGTGATTGGCTTGGCAATCCAATAGACGAGCAGCGGCAGGGAGCTCCCCATTAAGATGAATAGACTTCGCGCTGCGAGGGTGTTGTATGAGTCAAGAGCAGCGCCTAACCCGATAAGCAATGCTGTCATGAAGGGTAGATCGCTGTACGCGATGGCAGGATTCGCTGACGCCTGCCAGTAAAAGACTTCGTCGCTGTATAAGTCGAGAGCGGTAGCTAGAAAAATCTTGCTGAGCAGAAGAAGCGCAATGCCGCCCACGAGAAATTTATGGACAGGGAGTCGGACACCCTGTTGCACTGAGTCCTGCAAACTCTTTCTCCTATGCTATCTGCACAGCCGGGATGAGATTCTTAGGCACCATCTTACTCGAGAGTCTCTTTAGATTAACAATGAAGACAACCAAGATGGTAAGCATGCTCACAATCCATATTGAGGAGAATAGGGGGTTTACGGTAAAAGTGCCAATCTGATAAATAACCGTAGCGGTGATGTAGGCCAGACCAGTACTCCAGCCGAAGACCAACAACATCCAGTGCCAGCCGGCTTCTTTGGTGATCGCGCCAAGTACGGCTACACAGGGAGCGTAGAGCAAAATAAATACCAAATAGCAGAATGCGGCAAAGGGGCCGGAAAAGAGCGCGGCCATATTGGTGAGCGTCGAAGATTCAATATCCTGTTCGTCGGCTACGGCATCGAGGTCGCTGACATCGCCAATTGATATGCCCAAAGGATCGGCCAGGCTCGAGCTCAGCGCTACTAGCTCTGTGCCAATCGAGGAGAAGGCTTCGCCAACGGCAGCGATGAGGTCGGGCGGTGAGCCATCATAGGCATCTGCGCTTGACTCGCTATAGAGTGCGTCGAGGGTGCCAACGATCGCTTCTTTGGCAAACATGCCGGTAAATAGGCCTACTGTTGCGGGCCAATTGTCTTCTTCGATGCCAAGAGGCGCGAATGCCGGAGTAATCGACTTGCCTATTACACTGAGAATAGAGTTTTCTGAATCTTCATTGCCAAAAGATAAATCTGTGCTTATGGAGTTCAGAAAGCTCAATCCAATCACCACGACTACGATAGTCTTTCCCGCGCGAAGAATGAAAGACTTCAATCGAAACCAGGTCGTGAGCAAAATATTTCTGATGATGGGTACATGATAAGCAGGCATTTCTTGAAACGAGGGTGTTATCTCATCGGTAAAGAGTTGTTTGCGAAATATCCAGCCAGTAAATATCGCTAGAGCAATGCCTAACAGATAGAGACCGAATACGATGTTCTGTCCATTCTCCTGAAAGAATGCAGCGGCGAAGAGTGCGTAGACGGTCAACCGCGCTCCGCAACTCATGAAGGGGGCCATAGCGATAGTCATCAGTCGGTCGCTGTCTCTTCCCAGACTGCGCGCAGCCATTACCGCAGGCACGTTGCAGCCGAAGCCAACGATCAATGGCACGAAAGCGTTACCGGGCAAGCCGATACCGCTCATCGCTCTATCGATTACGAAGGCGGCGCGGGACATGTATCCGGAGTCCTCGAGCACTGAGAGGCAGAGATAGAGAAAGCCAATGACTGGGATAAATGTTGCGACCAGCGTTATGCCACCGCCGACGCCTTGGGCAAGTAGTGTGACTATCACCTCATGTGCGGAGACTTCGCGCAGCAGCCAAGTGGTTCCATCAACCAGTACTGCGTCGAACAATATGTCGAAGAAATCGATGAACACGGCGCCAAGATTTACAGCGATGGTGAAGATCATGTAGATCATTAATAGAAAGGAGGGTATGCCTAGCCATCTATTTATTACCACCGCGTCGATACGTTCCGAAAGGCTATGGTGAGTAGGCGAAACTTCGACAACCCCATTGATGAGTTGGCGTGACTGATGGTAGCGCTGAAGTAATTTTTCTGTCGTAGCGGTACTAGCAGAAAAAAGTGGTGCTTCCTGCTCGTTAGCTATTTCTGGAGCGCTATTAATCTTTTTGATCAGCGCGCTACGCAGTTCATCGATGCCTTGTTTCCGTGAGGCGATCATCGCGATTACTGGTAGTTGGAGTTTATCGGCCAGTTTGTTCGCGCTGACTGTGATGCCTTGCTGCTGTGCCACATCAAGCATATTCATAACAAGCAGCATTGGTATGCCGCGATCCATCAATTGCTGTGTCAGCACCAGACTCCTTTCGAGGTTGGTCGCATCAATGATGTTGATGATCAGGCCTATATCGCTTTGCTCCAAATAATCTTGGGCAATCTTCTCATCTATGCCGCTGTAGTCTTGTTCTAAGGAATAAATGCCGGGCAGGTCGACCAGTTCGATCGATTTATCTTCGAGCTCAAAATAACCAAATTTCTTCTCTACTGTTACGCCCGGCCAATTGCCAACCTTTTGGTTAGCGCCAGTAAATAGGTTAAAGAGAGTTGTCTTCCCGCAATTGGGATTGCCGATAAGTGCGATTTTCTGCATGTGCTATTGAATGTCCACGGTGATGATTGCTGCCTCGGATTTTCGAATACTGATAAAGCTGCCACCAACCTTTACTTGCATGGGGTCGCCCAGAGGGGCGAAGCGCAGTAATTTCAGTATCGAGCCAGGAATGATGCCCAAGGAATAGAGGCGGCTCTTGAGTTCTGCTGGCTCAGAGGCGATTTCTAGCACGACGCAATGGTCGCCGCTCTTAGCAGTGGAGAGGGTAGTGCCCGGCATTATTCTATTTCTATCCCTTTAAAACAATAACTTACGTCACTGACTTGATGATGTTAGGTGCAGCTAAATTAACAGATATGAATGTAGTTGACAATCATTCTCATTATCATTTAAAGTATCAATCACATTGAGGATAAGTCATGTACGTATGCATTTGCAGACAGATTACTGACAACCAAATTCGCGACCTTTGTCGTGATGGTGCGAGTAATATGAATGATCTACGCGCGAAGCTCGGTGTTGCTAGCGAATGCGGTAAATGCGGCAAACTCGCTCAGACCATCGTCAAAGAATTTCATAAGACAGGCTCTTATACGAACGCTGCCTAGCCTGCATTCACTTAGTTATTTCTCCCGTTTAGTTTTCCTCAATTGCTCACTTCGAAGAGTGCTCTAGTGCTGTTCTCATGAAAATGGGAATGGGATTGCTTATCATTTAGTTTACCTTTTATATCAATGACTTACATCAATTGTCCTTGACTTACTCTAGCTAAAAAGCGAAGCTTGCGCGAACTCAACTCAGTCATATTCAATTCAGTCATTAGGGATCTATTTATGAAGTCGGACGCCACTGTAATCAAGCACCTGAACAAGGCGCTTGGCAATGAACTCATCGCTATTAATCAGTATTTTCTCCACTCACGCATGTATCAAGATTGGGGGCTTGAGAAATTGGCTGCTAAGGAATACGAGGAGTCGATTGACGAAATGAAGCATGCAGATCTACTCATGCAACGCATACTGTTTTTGGAAGGGCTTCCGAACGTTCAGAACCTAGGTAAATTGATGATCGGTGAGAACACCAAGGAAATGTTGGAGTGCGACCTCAAGCTTGAGCTAATCGCCTGCCCAGATCTTAAAGAGGGCATCGCCTATTGTGAATCTGTCAGTGACTTCGTGAGCCGTGATCTGTTGAGTGAAATTCTAAGCAGCGAAGAAGAGCATATTGATTTTCTAGAGGCTCAGCTCACTCTGATAGAGAAAGTTGGGCTTGAAAATTATCAGCAGTCGATGATCTAGTTGCGCGTTGCGCGAACATTCAGGCTCACGCCTCATCTGACGATATAGAGTAATAGAGCTTAGTAAAGCACTGCTGTGACTCTTCCAATTTTTACTACTTAGTAGAGAAATGCCGGAAGAGCCATGGTTGAGGTTAGCTTAGCGCACACTCACTCCTCAATTGTCACTACCCTCTGACTATGTACGCATGCATCGATCTCGGCTCCAATAGTTTTCATATTTTGATTGGTGAGTGGATCGATGGGCGAATCGAAATTGTCGAGCGCAGTAGTGATTCGGTTCAGCTGGGCGAAGACGTCAGGAAAACCGGCAGTATCTCGCCGACGGCCTACAAGCGGGGCCTAGACTGTCTGCAACAGTTCAAGACTCTGATGGATCAATATCCGATAGAGCAGTACTGGGCTCTGGGTACTAATACTTTTCGTGTGACGGATAATGCTCAGAATTTTATTCAGGCAGCGCGTGGTATCGGAATTGAAATCTCGCCGATCAGCGGTGTGCAGGAAGCAGCATTGATCTATGCGGGGGTGATCACCTCGCTTCCAGTCTCCGAGAATCATCGCCTCGTTATTGATATAGGAGGCGGCAGTACAGAGGTAATCATCGGTCACAAACACTGCCGGCTTCTCACGCAGAGTATGGCGATAGGCAGTGTTGCCTGGCGTGATAAGTTCTTTCCTGAAAAAACTTCAGACCCCTTCCGTCTCGAGAAGCAGCTCGATGTTGCCACCGCCGCCTCCAAGGCTGTGTTCGATGGCATTAGTATTGGCGTGAAAAAGGCTGGATGGGAAGAAGCTTATGCTTCCTCGGGGACAGTAAAGATGCTTGCTGCTATCTGCCAAGCTCATGGATTTAAGAAGGGAGAGATTGAACTCACTGCGCTACAAACATTGAAGCCGCAGATTATCACTGCCATTTCCAGAGGCGGTGACCTACCCGGCCTGAAGGAACGTCGGCGTGAACTGCTGTTACCAGGCTTGGCGGTGTTAGTAGGTTTGATGCAGTCCTATACGGTGGAGCGCATCAATTTTAGTGCAACCGCGCTGAGAGAGGGGATGTTAGATTTCATGGTGAAGAATAAGAAGACCTTAGCGATTATGCAGAATAGCCAGCTTCCAGAGATCAGCCTTACCGATAACTCATGACGTGTTCGGTAGCTGAAAATATTAGCAAAACTGTTTCAGTAGCAGCTTTTGCACGTCTTCCAATGCTTCTTCTGATTCCACGATTGCTAAGGGCCGGTAGTCGCCATCTGCACCAAGCTCCCAACTCTGACCTCGATCATTAAGATACATCTCTAGTTCGGCCTTAATCCGTGTAATGTGTTTCTTCTTCAATATAGGAAAGCAAACTTCAATTCGATTGTCCAGATTACGTTCCATCCAGTCGGCACTGGAGCAGTAGACTTGGGGGTCGGAGTTTTGGAAACAGTAAACACGCGAATGCTCCAGGAAACGACCGATGATTGATACGACCCGAATGTTTTCACTTACCCGGGCTATTCCAGGGCGCAGACAGCAGATGCCACGCACCACTAGATCGATCTTTACGCCTGCTATGGAGGCTTTATATAGCGCCTTGATGATAGTGGGGTCGGTCACTGAATTCATCTTCGCTACTATGCGCGCCTTTTTACCCGCAGTAGCGGCCGCAATTTCGCCATTTATCATTTTGAGCAAGGATTTTCTCAAATTGAAGGGCGCATGGATCAGCAAGTTCGGGTGGATTTTCTTGCCCATCCCTGTGATTTGTTGAAATACTTTGTGCACATCGGCGCAGAGCACTTCGTCAGAGGTAAGCAAACTATAGTCGGTGTACACGAGTGAGTTCTTACGGTGATAGTTACCTGTACCCAAGTGAGCGTAGCGCTTTAGTGTATTGCCGATTCGGCGCACTATTAGCAGCATCTTGGCATGGGTCTTGTAGCCCATAACTCCATAGACAACGACCGCACCAGCTTCCTGCAGGATGCTGGCGAAATTGATATTCTCTTCTTCGTCGAATCGTGCGCGGAGTTCGATCACGACGGTTACCTCTTTGCCGTTTCGAGCCGCCTCGGCTAGCGCCTCTACCAGCTCCGAAGATTCATTGGTGCGGTATAAGGTCTGCTTAATGGACAGCACAGTTGGGTCTTTAGCGGCCTGACGAACCCAGTCGATGATAGGTATGAACGATTGGAATGGATGCTGCAGTAGCTGGTCTTCTTTGTCCACGGCGGCAAAAATATACGCGTCTTCTTCCAATAGTTTGGGTGTGCCGGGGGAAAATTGCGGGAAGCGCAGATCCGGGCGGTCAATCATTTCGTAAAGTGCCATCAGGCGCCTTAAGTTTACGGGCCCATCCAACTGGAACAACTCATCGTTGCTGAGGTTAAAACGTTCTAGGAGGAAGTCGGTAAGCTCCACCGGGCAATCGATGTTCACTTCTAATTTAGTGGCAGCACCGAAGCGCCGACGATGCAGCTGCCCTTGCAGAGCCCTTGCGTAGTCTTCAACTTCAACATTGGTCATTTCCAAATCGGAATTTCGAGTTACCCGGAATTGGTGGCATTCCACGACGCTCATGCCTGGAAACAACTCATCGACGTAGGCGTGGATGATCGATGAGAGAAAGATGAAGTTGTCACCCTCAGACGCAATTTCCGCAGGCACCTTAATCAACCTAGCAAGGAGCGAGGCGCAGGCACTATGGCTAGACCGCTTTGACGCCCAAAGGCGTCCTTTCCATCAAGTGAAAGAATGAAATTCAGGCTCTTATTGACGAGTCTAGGAAAGGGGTGTGCTGGATCCAAACCGAGCGGGCTTACCACTGGCTGAATCTCTTCGTCGAAGTACTCGCGAGTCCATTTTTTTAGCTCGTCGTTCCAATCGTGACGTGGCAGGAAGTGGATGTTTTCCTCGGCAAGGTTAGGTAGCAAGTCTTCGTTAAGAATTCTGTACTGCTCAGTAAGGGCTTCTTTAACTTGTAGATGAATGGTCTTGAGCACCTGCTCTGGATACTGCCCGTCTGGCCCTGGCCGCTGCCTACCGAAATCCAGCTGTTTCCTTAAGCCGGAAACTCTAATCTCGAAGAACTCGTCCAAATTAGAGCTGAATATTAGCAGGAACATGAGACGTTCGAGCAGCGGGTGTTTCGTGTTTCTTGCCTGGCTCAGTACACGCAGATTGAACTTGAAAGAACTTAGCTCGCGATTCTCAAAGTAGGCGGGATTGTCTAGGTCAATTGCCTCGTCTGAATCTACGATTGAAGACTGCAGCTTCTTTGCTGGCAGTGGTTTAGGGGCGCCGGCAGTATTATCCACTGCGAGGTTCAATGATTTGTTCTTTGTCTGTTCAGACATCTCACTCTTTCTCTCTTCAGCACAGCTTATGACGCGGGTGACTAGCGAAGCTCTTTTTTGTAGCCCGATTATCTTAGCACAATCAACGTTCGAGATTGTGTTCGATCCTCATAGCTGGCAGGGCTTGCGACTGAATTCTTGCTGTCATAATTCTGTAATATTCTCAGTTTATAGTCTGTCTATCGAATTTTTGGTTTCAACCCGCTTTATGGAGTTCATGTGCGTATCAAAACATTAGGTAAAACCTTTACACTATCCCTTTTAGCTGCAGCCTCATTCGGTGTGCAGGCCGCTGAAATAGATCAGGGCATTCCAGAGTACGAGCGCACTAGTGGCGTTTCTGGAAATCTTTCGAGTGTGGGTTCAGATACTCTCGCGAACTTGATGACACTCTGGGCCGAAGATTTTAAACGGGTTTACCCAAACGTAAATATACAGATACAGGCTGCTGGCTCATCGACGGCACCGCCAGCTCTAACCGAGCGTACTTCAAATATTGGTCCGATGAGCCGTGAGATGAAGGACAATGAAATTGAGGCTTTTGAGTCGCGCTATGGCTACAAGCCAACGGCGATTCCGGTGGCGATAGATGCGCTTGCAGTATATGTGCACAAGGACAACCCAATAGCAGGTATGACTATTCCCCAGATAGATGCCATTTTCTCTTCCAATCAACGCTGCGGTGATTCTGGCGGCATAGATAGTTGGGGAGACTTGGAGATGAAGGATGCATGGGAGCGTCGAGACATACAACTCTTTGGCCGGAATTCAGTCTCTGGTACCTACGGTTATTTCAAGGACGTTGCTTTGTGTGACGGCGATTTTAAGAGCACCGTTAACGAGCAGCCCGGTTCAGCCTCTGTGGTTCAGTCTGTGAGCACATCGATCAATGGTATTGGCTATTCTGGCATTGGCTATCGTACTTCTAGTGTTAGAGCGGTGCCTATTGCGAAATCAGCGAGCAGTGAATTTTTTGAAGCGACCCCTGAAAATTCAGTAACAGGCAGCTACCCACTGGCACGTTTTCTCTATGTTTATGTAAACAAAGAGCCGAACAAACCTTTGCCGCCTTTAGAGCGTGAATTTGTCAAACTTATTCTTTCAAAGACTGGTCAGGAAGTAGTTCTGAAAGACGGTTATATCCCTTTGCCGAGCCGGGTGGTGCTAGGCACAATGCGCAATTTGCAACTTGATTAAATTTCGAGATTATCAAGAGGGAATCATAATTCACTCTTAAATTATAAAGGTTCGGCCTGTTAGAGGCTGGGCCTTTGTCGTGTAAGACAGTTGTGGTTGAAATTATTAATAATTTGAATTCGTCGAGTCAATATTTGAGAAATCCATGTCAAATGATGTAAAGCAAGCCGCAGCTAGTCAGATGACTAGAAGTCGTGAAGCAGGGGCCTCGGTATTGGACATGGCGTCTAATCGGATGATTCTGCGACGCAAGCTTCGCCATTTCTATGATCAATCGGCCAGTGTTGCTATCGCCATCGGCGGCGTGAGCGTCATACTGGCGATACTACTCATTTTTTTGTACCTGTTCTACGAAGTGCTTCCGCTGTTTGAATCTGCGACTCTAGATAGAGTAAACGAATATCAGGTAGAAAATCGTTCCAACTCAATTTCCTTACATCTGGCTATAGAAGAGCAAGCTGAAATCGGAATGCGTATCGGTGATCAGGCAGATGTCCTGTTCTTCGACGTGACCGATGGAGCGACTGTTGCCTTCATGGAGCTCTCGCTGCCGGCCGGGGCCAGTATTGATCACTTTGCTCTGGATACAGACTGTCTCTTATACACATCTCCGAGCCCACGAGACCGAGGCTGATCTCGT
>CAJXQP010000083.1 GCA_913058275.1 uncultured Gammaproteobacteria bacterium
TGTGTATAAGAGACAGGGCTTTATCAACGGCTCGCCTGCAACGCTCGGCGACATGAAAACCTTCGGCGAAATGCTGATCGATATCCACAGTCAACACGAGCATCAATCTCTCTTGCAGCGCACAACACACCAGCGCCTGTTAGATGAATACTGTGTCGACGCGGTGGCTGCGCAGTCTCTCGCCGCTGCATACAAACTCTGGCTTAAGAACAAACAGTTAATCGAGCAGCTCAGCGAGCGCAGCGAAGACGGCTCGGCGCAGATTCAATTGCTCAGCTATCAGCTAAGCGAACTAGATGAGCTCGCGTTGGGGGAGGATGAACTCGAGAGCCTCGAGACTGAGTTCAAACAGCTTAGCAATGCCGATGAAACTATCGCCTCGGCTCAGGCCGCATTAGACTGCTGCGCGGGCGATGGTGAAGGTAACGCGGGCGACCTTCTCACCAAGGCCAAAGGCATACTCGCGGCTCTACAAGGCAAGGGGGCCAGATTAAGCAATGCAGCGACGTTGATTGACTCTGCGTCGATTCAGCTCGACGAGGCGATTGATGACCTGCGCTTCTTTGTCGATGGATTCGAAGCCAACCCGCAGCGCCTCGAACAGGTAAACCAGCGCCTCAGCGACATCTATGCGCTCGCGCGCAAACACCGCGTTAAGCCCCCAGAGTTGCTCGCACTTACTGACAACATGCGCGCTCAACTGCAGAGCATAGAAAACAGTGACGAAGAATTAGCACAGCTGAAAGCAGCAGATTCGACTCTTCGCGCTGAGTTCAACAAAGTGGCAGCAAAGGTGAGTGCGCAGCGTAAAGTCGGCGCAGTCAAACTCGCCGAGCAGGTGGATGAGCAGCTGCAGAGTCTGGGCATGCCACACGCACGGCTTGAGGTCGCACTTACACCCAATGCCTCCGATAAGCCTAGCGCGAGTGGCGTCGAAACTATCGAATTTCTCGTAAGTACGAACCCAGGCCAGAGCGCCAAGCCGCTTATTAAGGTGGCGTCTGGCGGCGAACTCTCGCGCATAAGCCTCGCTATTCAGGTAATCACAGCGCAGACCTCACGCACGCCAAGCTTGGTATTCGACGAGGTGGACGTTGGCATTGGCGGCGGTGTTGCAAAAATCGTTGGGGAATTGCTGCGCAAGCTTGGAGAATCGAGTCAGGTACTCTGTGTGACGCATCAGGCGCAGGTTGCCGGTCAGGGTCATAGTCATTATTTTGTGAGCAAGTCGGTGCAGGCAAGTGGCGACTCAACGCTAACCCAAATCGATAAATTGGACGAGGATAGCCGCCTGAAAGAGGTCGCTCGCATGCTGGGCGGCGACGACTGCAGCGCCGAATCAGTGGCGCATGCTAAACAAATGATGGCGTCTTCTAATTTGGCAAAGCCAAGCAAAAGCCCTAAAAAACAAGCCAGTTCACTTATAGTCGATCCAAAAATCAAACCAAAGATAACGCGGTGATATATGGCTTGACCCGCAGCTAGCTCTGACAGGCCGCGCAAAGCCCGTATAAATAGAGGCTATGGTCGGTTATTTTGAATTCGTATTTAAGCGCGATCTTCTCTTGCTGCTCTTCGATCACTGCGTCGTAAAATTCCTGCACCTGACCGCATTTATTGCAGACGATATGGTCGTGGTGATGTCCGGTACTCAGCTCGAATACCGATGTGCCGCCCTCGAAGTGGTGCCGGGTGACAAGTCCCGCGGCCTCAAATTGAGTTAGTACTCTGTAGACCGTGGCCAGACCCGTGTCTTCATTGGCTTCGAGCAGCATCTTATACACGTCTTCTGCAGAAACGTGTTTTGTTTCGGAACTCTCGAGCATTTGGAGGATCTTAACCCTCGGGTGAGTTACCTTGAGTCCGGCATCGCGAAGTTCTTGATTCTCTGAGCTCATGTTTACCCTTTAGGTCTACTGGCGGCATTATGCCTAGGTTAACTCTGCACCGCGGTTCGTGCTGACCGCGCAACTGGGTTACCATTATGCCCCTAAGCCGGACCAACGGCAAAACAAGGAACAACTCTTCACTCATGCGCATATTAAAATCTTGGCTCGCTATCGCCTCTTTCTTAGTACTTAGCAGCTGTAACAACATCGGATCGATGGATTTCCCTGGTGTTTACAAAATTTCGATCCCGCAGGGAAATATCATCACTCAGGAGATGGTCGACCAGCTCCGACCCGGAATGACCAAGCGTCAGGTCATTTTCGTCATGGGGACTCCGTTAGTTCGCGACCCTTACCATCAGGACCGCTGGGATTATGTCTATAACTTTCAGCCAGGCGGAGGCGAGCGCGGCCAAGAGCGTCTTTCAGTCCTTTTCCAAGATGATCAGCTTTTACAGATTTCTGGAGATTTCAAGCCGACTGAGCCTGAGACCGACGGTTAGTGCCATAAGCTCGATAGACAAGGTGGTCTGGAAAGAAAAGCTATCCTCAAAGGCATGTCGTCAACTCAGCCCCAAAACGATTTCTAGAGATCTCTCTCAGCAGATAATTTCCCAATCACGGCTATATCCTCACCCTTGTTGATGGGTGGGGTAACAATAAATACTAGCAGCACACCTGACTCCGGTGCCGTAATTGTCTCCAATTCGCTGCCATGATAATCGGAAATCACTCCAAGGCGAGTGCCTGCGTTTATATAATCTCCAGTTTTTACCAGAGAGTCTGGACTCCAGATACCATTATGATCGCTTTTTAGACGAACGCGATCACTAATAAACAGAGAGTTTTCGTTTGATTCTGGAGAACCATCGATCATTTCTAACTCACGCATGACATTAATTACACCCACGGTAATCGGGTCCACGTACTGACCGTCGATTAAGCCGCGCTCACCTGACTCAACATCTATGGCAGGGATTCCGAGTGTTACAGCCTGAGAGCTCGTGTAAATGGCATCTTCAACTGAATCATAGGATCCGGAAAACAAAACAATCGTTTTTAGCCCAAAGGCAATCGCAATTCTTCGCGATAAGCGGATTACTTCCTCCCCTCCAGCCTCGGCATAGTAAGCGCTATAAGACGGCCGCAAACTTTCGTTTCCGTCGCCTGCATGGATATCAATGACAAAATCAGAGCGTTTTATTATCTGCTGAGTAAGGACGAAGGCTATGCGTTCGGTAACGGACCCATTTAAACTTCCTGGAAAAGATCTATTTAGATTTTTAAGATCATTCGGCCCGAAGTAAATAGTCCTGCCCACAAATGCAGGAAGGTTCGCGATATGTACAATGACAATCGTACCGGTTAGATGAGTTGGGTCGATCTGTCTCGCCAGATACTGCATAGCAAGAATTGGTGCATACTCTGATCCATGTATCCCTGCAATCAACGTTAGAGTTGGGCCACTATATGTCCCGTTGTGAACTGTAATCGGAATCTTCGATTCAATTTCGTCATCCCCAGCTGGCACATGAATTGAGCCGCGATACGTCTCTCCAGCTTGGACAATCACATCACTGATTTCAAATGCCAAATTTGCTTCTTTTTCCTGAGCCTGAGCCATGCTTGCTAGTACTAAAAGCGAAAAACCTAGCACTTTTCGCAGCACACCTATTCCAATCCTCATATTTCCTCTTCATGACACTTATGAGCCACGCAAAAAGTAAAGTTTTTAACGTGGGCTATCGTTAGAATTGAAGAGCCTAACAGCGTTATGACCGTTTCACTCGTTGAATCAAACATACCTTCACCAACTACCGCTATCAATGAAAGCAACATTAGACCAAAAAAGCCTCACAGCACCAACGCAATACGGCGATGTTTTAAAAAGCCAATACCTCACGCGCTAACACTTAAAGGAATAACTAAAAAA
The DNA here is from genome assembly GCA_913058275.1 of uncultured Gammaproteobacteria bacterium. GTDB lineage: Bacteria > Pseudomonadota > Gammaproteobacteria > Pseudomonadales > Pseudohongiellaceae > UBA9145. The sequence goes on from CAJXQP010000083.1 coordinate 3,823, forward strand.
AGAAGTACGAAGTACAGTGTTTCACCTTGCAAGAACCTTGTGTTCAACGCAGGTGCGAGAGTGACTAAAAGAGGCGTCAGCAGGCAATGCAGCACATAAGCTGAAGGAAAAAGACTGGTGATTTGTCTAAATTATGTTGCAAATTTTTTAAAATAATCTTTTTTAAAGGTACTAAAGTCAAGTTACTACTTCTACATTGCAGCACATATTATAATGAAAATTTTTAGCCTTTAGTTCTCTAGAAAATTCGAATACACAGTTTCCCACTTTAGAATTATATCCAAAAATTTGTTACTAATGAGGGGAAATAATTTTTTCTACACCGAGCTTTTTAAAAAAGCTTTAAAGTGCTCGAAAACGACTTTATATCGAAGTCTAGATAGCCTGAAAATTCAACTTTCCAATTTAAGATTAGCTGGTGGTTACCTTAACAGATTTCCACCAGCTAATACTTTTAATTACCAGTCAAATTTAATACTCAAACCTCAAACCTAACGTCACTCCCCGACCGAACTCAGGTGAATAATTCTTTAAGAATGAAGCGTGATTCCTAATTTTCTCGTTCAACAAATTATCACCACGCAAAAACATTTTGACTTCTGAATCGGTTCCGACAGAAAGATGATAATCCGCATATAAAGACACTAGGGTGTAACCATCTGTTTCTAGCTCAAGTCGACTCACATCGCTTTGTCTGTTGAACCGTGTAACATGGAAATGGGTGCTCCAATTATTACCAAAAAATCTCAGTTCAGTACCAATTTTTGATGTTGGAATACGAGGGAGATTGCCGCCCGTGTTCAATTCAGCGGACACCATATCACCAAAGAAACCCATTTCAGCGTTGTATCTGTCATTACTCGCTAGAGTAAAGTTCACCTCGGCTTCCAGCCCAGTAAAGATAACATCCCTCTGCGTATAAGAGGCAATAGGCGACTCTTCATGCTCTTCGCCGGTGATATCCAAATAGATATAATTATCGACTTCGTTTCTGTAGGCATTGAATTCGCCAGTGACGCCTCCAGAATTAAGACGATAACTCATTTCGATGTTTGTAGATTGTTCAGTTTCGAGATTTGGATTGCCAATTTCAAATAGCCCTGTTGCTGCATGAAGTACAAATTTCGCGTCATCCGCATAAGCATTGCAAGTATCGAGAGATACATTAGAGAATAATTCCTCAACCGATGGCGCACGCTCTGAACTTGATAAGGAGAGCATGATGTTACTGCGATCGTTTATGTCGTACAAACCGCTCGCACTAACGCTTGTGGCATTATCGTCATAACCGCAGCTCGCCGGACTTACTTTAGCAGACTCAACTCTAAATCCGAGCTCGCCGGTAAAATCATCAATCTGATACCGCTCAACTCCGAACAATCCGACGTTACTGATATCTGAAGCAGCAATAAAAGCTTCCTCTCCAGTGGCACTAAACTCCGACTCAGCCATTTGAACGCCATAAACTCCAGACCAATTACCGGTCGGCGTTCGAGTCAGCGTAAATCGTGAATTTATCCCGTCATTTTTGAAGAGCGTGCCTACCTCTGCTCCTCCATCTTCGAAAAATTCTATTTCACTATGCTCGTATTCAGAGATGCCAACAGAACCCCGAATGCTCTGTATCCAAGAGTTTTGAAATCTATACTCGCCCTTAAAATCATAGCGTGTTTGATCTAGAGCAAGCCGCACAGACTCGACTTCCTCACCACCATGATCGTCGTGATCTTCGTCGTGATCTTCGTCATGATCTTCGTCATCCTCTTCGTGACCAGCATGGGAATGCGTGCCTGGTGGAAGGCCGTATCCTGACTCAAAAGTGTTATATGAAAATCCAAAAAAACCCTGATCACCCACGAAAGAAAAGCCAGCGGTCCCGCCCTCAGCCTCACCGTTAGAATTCCCAATGAATCCATTAGTGTTGGGGACCTCTTCTTCATGGTCGTCATGGTCCTCCTCATGATCGTCATGATCGTCATGATCATCGCCCATAAAGGAATGCGTAAGCTCCTCAAGCCGCTCAACTGCATCCTCATCGATCGCAAAGCCATCGATTTTTACGTTTTCATTCTCTCTGGTAAAATAATCTAAGTGAACTCCAAAATTACCAATAGAGCCATCGAACCGGAGAACCGTCTTATCTTCTCGACTGACTGAATTATAATTTTGTTCTATTTGAAAATTAGTCTCATCAGTCAATTTTTCGGGGATACGGTTATCAATGACATTGATTACCCCGCCGATTGCACCACTACCATATAATAAGGTAGACGGCCCTCGTACGATCTCCAGACGATCTGCTAACAAAGGCTCAGTCGCATTGGCGTGATCAGGGCTTAGGCTCGAGGCGTCAGTAATTGAAACACTGTTCTGCAATACTGCTACCCTATTGCCGGTTTGCCCCCGCAGTATTGGCTGCCCGACACCGGCGCCGAAAGACGCGTTATGAACACCAAGTTCATTCTTGAGTGTATCTCCGAGTGAGTTGGTGACTTTTTCCCTCAATTCTTCACCAGAAAGCACCGTTATGGGTAGCATTGTTTCTGCCCGTGTGCCCGCGAATGCTCCGGTAACGATAATTTCTTCTATACGTTCTTCTTCATGCAGCGGCCTTGGTTCTTGAGCGCCAGCGAGAAACGATGTCGAGGCGAGGGCTACTGCAATGGCAATACGAGTAGGGTATACAATTCTCATGCTAAAAAACTCCGATGAATTCCAAATTAATACTAAAAATACTACTTATTAAGTAATCAGCTCAGTACGGATTGTCCTTACGTGGCTAATAATTCTGAGCCAAGTGAATCGTAAGGTGGAGCTCGTATGTATATTCTTAATGAAGTCCTCTTTCTCGGAGCAGAATGACTGGCGCTTAACTTTCTTAAAGGCAAAATGCGTGCCGTACTATCACAGGAAACGGCTAAAACGGCATCGCTTTTATTATTTTTAGGGCAAAAATCACAGTCAGCGTGCACGCCATAATTAGCACTATGACTGTGAGTTAAGACTGCCACTTGTGTGGCAACGAGAAGGGCGCACGAAAGAGCCAAGGCCGGAAATAACCACCTAAATCTCTTTGAAGACCGCGACCATAGAGGTCCGACTAGTATCGACTGTTTAGCCAAATCAAATCACTCACGCTAATTTCTATAACTTATTTATGCCTGCTGACGGCGCCGATATAACTCTGCAATTATAAATCCGGCTCGTACAACATGTTTAATGAGAAATTAAGAGAGTGGGGGTGCTCTAACTTGAGCTTTGTAGATACGCGCGACTTGCGCATCCAGGGGTAGACCGTCAACCACGGTCGTTATTACTTTAAAAATCGGCATATGTACCGAATTCGCGAGAACGGAAACGTCTAGACTGATGCTGAGGCAAATAGCGCAGTCGGCACTTAAATCATGATTTTTATCATGGCCGTGAGATTTTTCTGCAACCTGCGCGAAAAGGAATAAGACACACAGCGCTACGACGCCCACTGCTGGGAGGCGAAAGCTCAGTAATTGAGTGAGCACTGCTTGAAGGAATTTTTTCGACAGCATAGGCTCGCGATTTTCACACAGATTGCCGAAATGTCAATAGGCCAAGCTTAATCATATAGGCGTGATGCTTTATCTTTCAGTTTATTTCTTGGCTCTTTAAAACAAAATCAGTAATTTCGTTCCTTTACTCACCTCTCACTTTAAAGCGCCTAATGTCTAAAGCAACTCCGCGAACTCAGCCAATGAATCGACTCCAACGATGTCCTGTGCCAATAAGTAGAGGTCATGGCGAGGCAAGTGAGGAAGCGCATTATTTAATACATGCAGATGCGCTTGCTCTTGCTCATAACGAGCTAGCATAAAATCACCACCATCGGCCGGCGATCGCTTGTTAACCACGAGGCCAGCGACATTAACATGAGCGGCCTTAAGCTGCGCATAGAGCTCGATGGACTCAAGAACGGGAAGCCGCTCGGCGGCAAGAACGATGACAAAAGCGGTTGTCTCTTGATTGCTTAATTGGTCGCGCAGATTAGTAAACCTTAGCTTGCGGCGATGTAAGATTCCGCGAATTCCAGACTCACGCATCTTCTCGGCGTCTTGCGAATCGGCACTAAATGTCTTTTCTTCCATCGACGAATCACGACCTAGGTCGCGCACAACCTGCGCGAAACTGTCTGCCTTTTCCTGCCTTTTGATGAGTCCCTCTGTCCATGCTGACATCATCTCCGGCAGCGCCATCAGCCGCGCAGTATGCCCCGATGGCGCCGTATCAAATACGATGAGGTCATAGTCTTTAACGCCCTGTTCGACAACCTCGGCGATGCGCTCCATCAGGGCCGCCTCCTGCATACCGGGCGCGTCTTTCGATAGCGCCATGTGCTTGTCGACCTCACCACGTAGGTGAACCGGCATCAGTTTGTGCAGCGAAGACGTAATTTCTTTGAGATGCAGCCGCACTGTCTCGTCAGGATCCAATTCGAGCCCGTCGAGGCCAGGCGCGAGACGCACAGGCTTGGACCCGATAGCGCGATCGAAAAGATGCCCGAGATTGTGTGCGGGATCCGTCGACACAAGCAGCACTTTGCCCCCGGCCTGCGCACGCGCAAGCGCGGTCGCTGCCGAAACAGTTGTCTTGCCAACGCCACCCTTGCCGCCGAAGAAAAGTATTTTTTTGGTCTGTGCGAGTGCTAACAACAATGGACATGATCCAGTGGTGACCGTTCCATGCCCATGCGAATATGCCAGTCATGAAAACGGTCGTAGACGATTGGGAGCAGCTCCATCGTGTAGAAAGCGGCGGGGTTAGGAATGCCGAGCGTCTCGGCAAAAATGAGCAGCATAAAAAGATCTTCTTCGTCGCGCTGCGCGCGGGCGAAAGAGCGTCTATAAGGCGTCACATAAAATTCATGCAGCCCCCCTTCAACCCGCGCAAGAATATCGCGCAATGCGTCGAGTGCTTTTGCTTTATTGCTTTTCTCTGAATCTGTCATCGCGCTGTCGAGTTCCTCCTAGGCCTGATGCTCGTCTTTACGCTGCTTGGCTGCCTGTTTCGCGGCCTCTTTCGCCGCCTCTTTGGCTAACCGTTTTTCCTCTGCTCGGGCGAGTCTCGCCTGCATCGGATCGATAGTAAGCGGCCTGTATATCTCAATTCTATCTAGGTTCTGAACCGAATACTCGTGAGGCAACGGCCGCCCCTTGCCATCTAGAGGCTGTGAGAATATGCCAAGATCGAGATTGTCCATCTCGATCTCCGGAAAGTCTTTCACAATATTCGACAACCTCACGGCCTCCACCGCAGTGGTGCCTTGCTCAACGGTCAGCGTTACCAGTCTCTGCTTGGTTGGCGAGGCATAAACGACCTCAACCTGAATTTCGTTGCTCTGCTTAGTGTCCATTGGCCAGTTCGAATGATAAGAAAAGATTTTGACTAACCGCGCTATCTAACGCGATGAGTCTTAGTATTGGCAAGGCTGCTAACCGTAGACCAACTTTGCACGATCTACTAACGCATCAACTAGACTATTCGCAGAACCACTGACCAATTTGCCCACAGCCTTATCTACAAGTGAGTATTTGAATTCGAAATCCATTTCGAAACTAACTTTACACGCGGAATCCGTCAGCGCATCGAATTGCCACACCGCAGAAAACTGGGAGAAATTACCTTCCTCCAGCTTCATCTCTATGCGACTCGGCGCACAAAGCGTGTTACGGGTAACGAAGGTTTGTGTGATTCCTGCCTTAGCCAGACTTAATTCGCCAACGAGTTCGGTGTCAGAGAGAGAGAGTATTCGAGCCGAGCGGCAGCCTTGCATAAACTGCGGATACTGTTCGATATCATTCACCAGATCGAACATCTGCTGCGCCGAATAGCCGATAAGCGCGCTGCGCGAAACTTGTGCCATAGCCGCTCGCCCGCTAGAGATAGATCTGAATGACGGTGCTGACGAAAACTGAGAACAACACTAGAGGAATAATTGTCCCAAGCGCGAAATTCAAATACCGCTGCAGCAGCGAGCCCTCATAATCATCGTCGCCGATTATCAGCTCAGAGGTCAGTCCGCTCATTTTCCAGCGGTAGGCAGTAAACAAACACACCGTAAAGCCAACAAGCGGCAAGATGGTTTCATAGAACACGTCATAGACCACGTCGAAAAATGATTTACTCAGGCCACCGTAGCTCGTAAACGAGGTGAAGAATTCGGACATGCCAAACGACAGCGTTGCAGGTATGGCAAAAAGTGTCAGCAGAACAGCCTGAGTCAGCACCGCCTTGCGGCGAGTCATTTTGAATTCGTCTATCCAATAGGAGATGGGAATCTCAATAATTGACACCAACGAGGTGAGCGCTGCAAAGAACACCAAAAGAAAAAATACGATAGCGACTATCGTCGCACCCAGAT
>CAJXQP010000084.1 GCA_913058275.1 uncultured Gammaproteobacteria bacterium
CGTTTAAATCGATTGCGGCGTAACGGGCAGCGATTTCCCAAGCGCCAATGCCACCATTCGCCCAATCGAAGTTTTTCGCAGGGCGCAAGCCTTTAAATTCTCCCGAGTTCATACTGTAACGTGATGCACGGCTTTCACCGGTCAAGCTCCATGCGGCGGCCGCGTGCCAGCCCGAAAACTCAAGGTCTGGTGTTGCTGTGCGTCCAACTTGAGTCGTTGTATGTTCTGCGAAAACATAAAGAGGCCCCCAAACGGCAGCCATCTCTGGGCCAAAGAGCGTGGCTGATTCAGCATCATTTAATGCGCCGGTGTTAACAATGCTTAAGCCAGAAAAATCGGTAGTTTTGTCTTTGATCTGCATTGTGGGTGTAGCGATGTCGACTTCGCGATAAGAGCCGCGAACGCCTAAATGCAGAACGCGTTCGTCTTCTATAATCGGAGAATAGACTAGCCGCCCCGATGTGCCCCAGCCTTCGTCTCCGGTAGTGTCGCTATTGCTCATGGCGTCGCCGAAGATGCCTGCAGCAACGAACCAGTTCGCGCCGCTGTTCTCATAGCGAGCGCCGATCGCTCGATCGGTAAAGGTCGCCACGAGGTAGTTGTCTGCGCTTCGCTCGACGAAGGGGATATCGTTAGAGCTCATCTCGAGTGAAAGGCTGTATGGCTGCTTTTGGTGTCCAACATACAGAGATGCCCCACTGTCCGTTTCGTAGCCCAGCTTGATGTCCTTTATCGCCACTTTGTTTTTCGCATAATCGAACTCTGCGGCATAGCCCCAGTTATTGTCGAACACGCCATCGATTTCGATGCGGCCGCGTCGAACCTGGCTACCGCTTATAGGATCTTTTCCTATACGCGAGTCAAATGAGTGATCGATGTAGTCTAAGTGCAATCGTCCGCCAATTTCTACTTCGTAGGCACCGTCGGCGGATTTGACATTGAGTCCGCTGCCATTCGCGAAACCAATGTTCACAACGTCGGCTTCCTCTAACGCTTCTTTGCTAAGCAGCTCGTTGTACTGAGCTTGGTCGATTGCGCCATTGCTCAGCAGAATATCGAGAAGCGCTTGGTCTGCAGCCTTTGCGGGAGATGCGATCAGAGCTATTGCAGCGCTCAGGGCGATTGACGCGCCAACTGACGAGCCGATTAAAGAGCTAACAGCAGCGTTAGTTGACGTAGTAGTCAAGGAACTGAGTAATCGAATCTTGTGTGTCATTGCGTGCATATCTCCGCGTAAGTAAATTTGGTTGAGCGCCCTATCGCAAGAGAAGGCCTGCGAACTTAATAGCAGCACTCTATTACCGAAATATTACAGGTTCATGACAATATGACAGTTAAGTCACTAAATTGACCAAATACGGAAATATTTAAAGACGGAACGGGAAATCGTGTGTTGATAGAATAGGGGAAAAAATGAAGCAGCAGAGCGATGCCCAAGAGAGGAGCGCTGGTGATCAGCGCATTTTTTGAGTGGCGCAGCGAAAGGTGCCTACCTTGAATCCCCGTAGCTTCGCGTGTTTTGTTTTTCGCGCCGTGACGCGCTCGCGCCACATTCGGAAAGAAGACGGCTTCATTTCGAGCCGCATGAGCTTGATGACTTCCGGCTCTTTGAGTCCGTAAGACGCCTCTATCGCTTCGAACGGTGTGCGGTCTTCCCACGCCATTTCGATGACGCGGCTTATATCGCTCGGACTCACTCTTCACCCTCGTATTCTTTCAGCGCAATCTGAGCGGCCCGGAAAGACTGCTCTGGAGTGCCTAAATTTCGACCGCAACCTTATAAGTTGGATCTTCGATAATATTAACATCGATGATCTTTTCGGCGTTTTTGAGCAGCTTTAGGCAATCGGGGCTTAGATGCCTAAGATGTAACTCTTTGCCTGCTCGTGTGTAGCGCTCGGTAATTTTGTTAAGCGCCTCGATACCCGACATATCATTTACGCGGCTTTCGCGAAAATCGATTATTACGACATCGGGATCAGTGGCGATATCGAACTTCTCAGCAAAAGCCTGCACTGAACCGAAGAACAGCGGGCCATAGATTTCGTAGTGTTTCGTGCCGTCTTCATCAACATATTTGCGAGCGCGGATGCGCTTCGCGTTTTCCCATGCGAACACGAGCGCCGAGATGATGACGCCGATAAGCACCGCAAGCGCGAGGTTGTGCAGTAGCACGGTAATGCCAGCGACTAAAAAGCCGACGAGGTTGTCGCGAGTTGGCATCCTGCCGATCGCCCTGATACTGGCCCATTCGAAGGTGCCAATGGCGACCATAATCATTAGCCCCGTTAGGGCAGCGATCGGCATTTTCTCAATGTATTCGGCGCCAAACATGATGAACACGAGCAGCATAACTGAGGCGACGATGCCTGACAGGCGCGCGCGAGCGCCGGAAGAAATGTTGATAAGGCTTTGGCCGATCATGGCGCAGCCACCCATGCCTGAGAAGAACCCCGTAACGACATTAGCCAGACCCTGCGCCATCGCCTCTTTATTACTTTTGCCGCGTGTCTCGGTTATCTCATCGATGAGGTTTAGTGTGAGCAGGCTCTCGATAAGGCCAACTCCGGCAACGATAAACGCATAGGGGAAAATAATGCTGAGTGTCTCGAGGGTAAGAGGGACTTCGGGAATATGGAAGGGCGGGAAGCCGCCTTTGATCGAGCTAATGTCGCCGACATTACGCGTGTCGATATCCAGGCCCAGCACGATAGCGCTAACCACCAAGATCGCCGTGAGCGACGCAGGCACTGCCTTGGTGAGCTTAGGCAGACCCCAGATAATCAGCATAGTGAGGAAAACGAGGCCAAGCATCACGTTAAGCTGATCGCCAATCATCCAGCCCAACTCGCCGTTTTCACCTGCTACTTTAAACGACGCCAATTGCGCTAAAAAAATCACGATAGCAAGGCCGTTAACGAAGCCAAACATCACCGAATGGGGCACGAGGCGGATGAATTTCCCTAACTTGAGCGCCCCAGCAAGCATTTGAATCATGCCTGCCAGCACTACTGTGGCAAAAATGTATTCGACGCCATGGCTTTGGGCAAGGCTTACTATCACCACTGCCACCGCGCCCGTCGCGCCTGAAATCATGCCTGGCCGACCGCCAAAAAGTGAGGTGATGAGTCCGATGCTAAACGCAGCATAAAGCCCCGTGAGCGGCGATAGGCCGGCAATAAGCGCAAAGGCGATCGCTTCGGGCACCAGCGCCAAGGACACCGTGAGTCCGGACAGGATTTCGGTCAAATAGTTGATGTGCTTAGATCGGTCGTAGAGGTTTAATAGGTTTTTCATAGGTTTAAGGTCAAGCTTAGGCAAACGCAAAAGGCGCGCACTCTACAGGAAAGGGCGCCTAATGAGAAGGGAAGGGTGGTTTTGGTGCTAAGTGGAAAGAGGCTGAGTGGCGCCTAAAGCGGCAGCCGCAGGCCCTCTGTCGCAATGTGGTAGCCGGCGTCTAACACGCGAAGGCTCTCTGGGCTTTGAAGGTCTAATAGCGGATTCGTGTGGTTGAAGTGGATAAACCAGACCTTGTCGCGTTCCTCTGAAGGCAGAACAGAAAACAACGCCATCGATTCGACGACGAAAGGATGGGGGATTTGCGACATATCGCGGTTGCCTAGTTCGCCGTCCGCGAAGAAAGTCGCGTCGAGCAGCGCGTAGTCTACTGTCTTAATCAAGGCGGCGATGTCTGTGTCCCAATCGGCCCACTTATTAATGTCGGGTATAAAGAGAGCGCTTTTATTGGGCCCTTCGATGCGATAACCGATGGTCTCCGAAAACTCATCACGATGAGGCACCAGCATTGGGGTCACAGAGAGGGCCGTTGTAAGCGCGACGGGTCGGTTATCTCCAAGCGGCATAAGCGCTACGTTGTTAAGCGCGACAAGTTGGCTCCATGGGCCATTATTGCGCAGATACGCTGACATCAATGGCATGGCATAAACGGGCAGCCCCTGCGCATTCATTGCTTCACGCCCAAAATGCATTAACCCCGCATAGTGACCGATATGAGCATGAGTTAGAAAGACCCCATCGAGGCCAGTGCGGGTAGTCGGAGCCTCCTTTTGGAGCGCATAAAGCTGCTCGGGGAGGTGCGGCGTCGCTTCGAATAAGTAGCTCAGGTTCTGCACGGGGTCTAGTAACGCGAGCGATGTGGCAGTGCGGCGTTGCGAAGGGTTTTCCCAGCCCGGCATGCAATGTGGCTGATAACAGCCAACCTGCGGATAGCCGGCGTCTTGTGCGACGCCAAGTATGAAGAGATAAGGTGTCTCTTGTGCCGACATTGTAACTTGTGCCGATACGAGGGCACTGATAACGAGGCTATGGGCCATTAAAAATAGCGAAATTATAAGTTTTCTCATCGGGCTGGCTCGTTGTCTTGTCGATCTATAAATGAAACTCCGTCTAGCTGCGCGGCGATTCTAGGCGGTGGCACAATAGCCAAATGATCGAGGATCGACGGGAGTATGTCGACAATTCCTGGCAGATTTTCAAAATTGCTATTAAGCCTCTGACTGTTAGTCGCTATCCAAGTTGTGCGCTCGCGTAGGCTCTGGCCGCCATGGGATTTACCGGTTTCTTCATCTCTTCCGTGATCGGTCGTGACGACAACTAGCCAATTTTCGCCGTGCGTCTTCTGCCTGTCTTGAACCGCCTTCCATATCTTGCCGACATTGGCATCCATAATAGCTACCGCCGCCGTGAGTTCGTCGCCCTCGCCGTAAATATGGCCGATGTCATCGGTATATTCCAAATAGACCCAAGAAAGCTCAGGGCCAACATCGCGAAGATAGTGTGCAGCCTCAGTGCTCACCGCGTTATCGATAGCGCGGATAAACTCTCGCGCCTCGTCATGGGGGAAGCGCGCTTCGTCTAGCTCGAGCCCATCGAAGGCGTAGTCTAGCTTGCTGCCTCCAGCCTCGGGTAAACCGTCACCAACAAGACGTGTTCGATTGTCCTGCCAAGTTGAGAAAAGGGCAGTGCTGATGTCAAGATTCTGATGACGGGCTATGCGAAAAATATCCCAGTAGGAATAATTAGGGTTCTCTATTCGGTTTGTATACACATTGTGCTTATTTGCCCAAGTGCCCGTGAGCAGGCTGTTATAGCCAACGGCTGATACCGTTGGGCTCTGAGTCATGCCCCCAATTTCACCGCCAACATAAGACCGCGTGTAGCCATGACTCCCTGCAATTGAGTCAAGATTCGGTGTTTGAGAGCTTTCTATAATATCTGCGGGAATTCCATCGACGATGATGAAAATTGCTTTAGGAATTCTAGTCGAGGTTTCTATCAGCGGGTGGCAGTTTGTAAGCGCAAATACTAAAGCTGACGCGCACAGTATTTTGCAAATAGACAGTCGAACTAGCCCGCTTCCGCACATAAGTACCCCTTGGCAATACTGTTAGTAAAGTGTGAGTCGACTTTGTGCGTGGTTTCGAACAATTTTCCCCGCAATCTAGCTCATTCTGTTAGACTCGGTAGAGATGAGGAACATCATCTCGACCCACAAGTTCTGCCGATGATGCAGATCATTCTCTCATGCGCTGTCGTCGCTGTGCTAGTCATCTCGCTAGCCCTACTCGTCCGCTGCGGACGCCTCATTCTGACAGGGCGGACTCCAACACGATTTTTCGCTTTCTTCGCTATTCTGTTTACGTCCGGCCTCGATGTTGGTCTGATTATGTTCCCGCTAACTGAGTTCCCGATCTACGAAACGAGGAAAATTTATGGATTCACCAATCCGATAGCGATCGAATTTGGTTTCTGGGGATTTTATATTTGGCTTTTTTACTTTCTCACTACGTTTTATTTTTGCTTAGTTGAGCCGCGCTTAAAAATATTCGAAATACCCTGGGTGAAAAAAGTAAACAACGCAACCATAATTGCAACGTGTGCATTTACCGGCTATTTGTTTCTCCAATATTTGCCTGATTATGTTTTAGGTATCTCTCCTTTTTATACATTCACTTTTGTTGGATTAGTAGTGCTGGCTGCTGTCATCTCAAGTACGGATATTCGCTATCTTAAAATACTGAGTTTAGCTTCTACGTGGCTTTTCTTTGCGCTTATTATTGCGATGTGGGCGTTCGGCGGTCTTGGTTTTTCGGGGCTCGCGACTAACATGGCTCAGTTGGGGGATTATTTTAGCAATATTCATCGCTTTATATTTCCGCTTTCTGATTATCACGCCTTCTACTTATTCTGGTGGTTCGCTTGGAGCATTATGATAGGCCAGTTTGTATCTCGCTTTGTCGGTGGGCTACGTACATGGCAACTATTGCTTTCCCTGTTGCTTATTCCTTCCATTCCGATCGCACTGTGGTTTTCGGTGTTGTTTGGCGTCTATGAGCAAGGGCTAGAAATTACTGGCTATATGAATGTGCTGATGGTTCTGGTGGGCACTATTTTCGTGACCAATTCGCTGGACTCGCTGACGCGATTGTATTCGGAAAATTTGCATCTAACGGTAAGCCGACTCGGAATGAAGAAGTACATCTTAGGCCACTGGGCGCTGCTTTACAGTCTTATATTGCTTTATCAATTCACGCCATTGCAGATCGAATGGATAGGATTGGTAGTTATCTTTTTGTACGCCGCCGTTGCGGGATTAACCTATCGACGCAGGCACGACCTTGCCGCGTCTTTTAAAGCTTGAGAGGAAATAGCGTGAAAGAGTTTGATTACATCATCGTAGGTGCCGGCTCGGCTGGTTGTGTTCTGGCCAATAGACTCTCCGCTAATCCAGAAAACCGAATATTGCTTCTTGAGGCAGGCGGCAGCGACAAAAATATTTTTGTGCAAATGCCCACTGCACTGGCTTATCCGATGGCATCCGATCGATTCAATTGGGGCTATCACTCAGAACCTGAGCCGGAGCTAGACGGAAGACGAATAAGTTGCCCTCGAGGGAAGGGACTTGGCGGCACGTCCTCCATCAACGGCATGGTTTATGTGCGCGGCAATCCGCAGGACTTCGAAGAATGGGAGGCGTCTGGTGCCGAAGGCTGGGGCTATAAAGATTGCCTTCCTTATTTTAAAAAAGCTGAGACCTGGGTAAAAGACGGTGATGATTTTCGAGGTGGCGACGGTCCGCTCGGTGTTTGCGCAGGCAATGACATGAAACTTAACCCGCTCTATCGTGCGTTTATCGATGCAGGCGTCGATGCCGGATACCCAGAGACAAAAGATTATAACGGCGAGCATCAAGAGGGGTTTGGGCCGATGCATATGACCGTTCGTGACGGGGTTCGTGAGTCTACGTCGCGTGCTTATTTACACCCAGTGCTCAATCGCCCTAATCTCACGCTAATCACCAAGGCGCTCGCAAAGACAATCGAATTCGATGGGTTAAGGGCGATAGGAGTCAATGTCGAGATCGGCGGCAAGCCCCAAACTTTCTGTGCGGCGCAAGAGGTACTAATCGCAGCAGGTGCGATCGCATCCCCAGCGCTATTGCAGCGCTCGGGTATCGGGGCACAGGAAGATTTGGCTGACGCTGGCATTGAGCAGAGGCTCGAGTTACCGGGGGTTGGGAAAAACCTACAGGATCATTTGGAGGTCTATTTCCAGTTCTGGTGTAAGCAGCCGGTAAGCCTAAATTCCAAACTCGGACTTATCAGCAAAGGCATTATTGGCGCTAAGTGGCTCCTTACTAAAAAAGGGCTTGGCGCGACTAATCATTTCGAGTCCTGTGCATTTATTCGGTCATCGAGCGGTCTTAAGGCGCCCGATATTCAATACCATTTTCTGCCTGCAGCTATGCGATATGACGGCACTCCGTCAATTTCGGGGCATGGATTTCAGGTTCATGTGGGTCCTAATAAGCCTAAGAGTCGCGGACGCGTGAAAATCACCTCTGCAGATGCCACTGCCGCGCCGAGTATTTTGTTTAATTATTACCAAGAGCAAGAGGACCGAGAGGCGTGGCGGCAATGCATCCGATTGACACGCGAGATTATCAATCAGCCCTCGATGGACAGTTACCGTGGAGAAGAAGTTCAGCCGGGCATCGACGTGACTAGCGACGCAGATATTGATAAGTGGGTAAAGGATAACGTGGAGAGCGCCTATCACCCCGCAGGTACGTGTAAAATGGGAAAGCAAAGCGATCTAATGAGCGTAGTTGATACCGAGTGTCGTGTGCATGGTATCGAGAATCTGCGGGTAATCGATGCCTCGGTATTCCCGACGCTTCCCAACGGCAATATCAATGCGCCGGTTATTATGGTGGCAGAGAAAATGGCTGACGTGATTCTGGGCAAACCAGCATTACCCGCTGCTAATATCGAGTTAGAACTTCCGGAGCAGTGGGAGACGAAGCAGAGAACAGGCGTCCCGCTTCGAGTTAGCTAAGCGTGCTCAGTGCGCTTGTCGCTTCGTGTGATGCGTGTCCTTTCCATACCTCTGAAATAAGGTTCAGTAAGATTTATCAAATTTGATATTTATAAAAACCATGCGGTTCAGTTAATACTTCCTTAAGTTAATGATGCTTTGATGGCTCTCATTATGGTGTATCTATATCGATACTATTTTTAGAGTTAACTAAGAGGCATGCTTATGAAGCTATCAACACTATTTTCACGCCCCATTTTACTGCTAATTGCCATGGGCTGCTCTGTAGCCGCCAAGGCAGATAGTTTTGATTCAACTACTGGGTTACTAAAACTAAATCTTGTGACAGTAGGTTCTGCTAAATACACCGTGCAGTTACGTCTTGAAGATGACGGAAGACTAAAACTTATTAGCGCTGTCCCAGCTGTTTATACAAAGAGCACTTTTAGCACTTATGACTCAACTAGTGGGAGACTAAATACTTCTGTAGTAGATTTTGATGGCCAGGATTACCGTGGGATTTTTGAATTAGATGCTACTGGAAGCTATTTTTCTCTTTTGAGTGCCAGAACTAAAATAAATACCGACGGCGATGAATTATTTGACGATGAGGAAGGCGTTGATGATGCTGACGGTGATGGTTTAGCAAACTACTTAGACTCTGATTCAGACGGCGACGGCATAGAGGATTACATCGAGGAAGACCGGGACAGTGATCGTGATGGCATCATTGATAGTTTAGACACGGATTCGGATGGCGATGGTATTTTCGATGTATCTGAAGGGGTTCTGGATAACGACAACGATGGCATCGCTAATTATATTGATCTCGATTCTGATGGTGATGGGAAATTTGATGACCTAGATACGGATGGCGATGGTATATCGGATAGAGAAGATTTCGATGATGATAATGATGGCATCCAAGACAGCCGTGATTTTGATGTGGATGGAGATGGAATTATTGATGGTAGTGATGCGGACAGCGACCGCATACCCGATGCGCTCGAAGGGATCGTAGATTCTGATATGGATGGAATTCTTGATTATGTAGACGATGATGATGCGGACGGAATTCCAGACCTGCTTGATGACGATAGCGACGGAAACGGATTCTTAGATACCAGAGATTCGGACTCAGACGGAATTACTTTGGTTTCGACATATAGATGGAGAGACGATTACCTATATGGAAAGTCGTATTCGTATAAGTACTCATCCAATCCAGGTTCAATAAGCTGTAAGCAGGCACCAACATAGAGACTGTAGCTCGTCTTTCTCTCTCTCAAGATTTAAACTATAAGCTATATTCAAAGTTTTGCGTGGACTCGTTTAGGCTTATAAGTTTCGCACCATTTCTAATGTGATAATGAGTGGCCATCGGGGTTAACGGTGACAACGTTACTAGTTTATTGAAACCATTTTTTTTTGCATATTTTATTGCTTCTTTCATAATTTTTTGGCCCGCTCCTTTTTTTCGTGACCAGACAGTATATGCAACAATCGTGTCAGCATTATCCTCGTATATACTTACTTTACACATCAAGTCTAGTTCACGCACAGTATGAGGCACGGCATTGGTAAATGCTAAGCACATAATAGCCTCGACCTTACCGTTATACTCAAGGCCATAAATTTTTCGGTTAAGTGACGTCCTCCACTTTACGTCTAATTCTGGTCTGACAGGGTCCTCTGATACATCAATAGTATCTAATTGAATAAACTTGGTCTTCCTAATCCAAGTAAAGTCGATAAGGGTTTTCTTGGTCAGCCAGTCAGTAGGTTTTGCTACCATCCTAGAGTCCTGAGTCTGTCTCTTATACACATCTCCGAGCCCACGAGACCGAGG
>CAJXQP010000085.1 GCA_913058275.1 uncultured Gammaproteobacteria bacterium
CCTCTCTATTCGTCGGCAGCGTCAGATGTGTATAAGAGACAGCATTCCTTCAGATATGCCAAACTTCATCTTGCGAGGCGCGAGGTTTGCCACGACGACGGTCAGCATGCCGACCAGCTTGTCTGGATCGTACGCTGACTTGATGCCAGAAAAAACAGTTCGCGTGATGTCTTCCTCGTTTTTATCTTTACCCAGATTCAGTACGAGCTTTAATAATTTGTCTGCGCCTTCCACGTGTTCGGCGCTGGTGATCTCAGCGACGCGCAGGTCGACTTTAGCGAAATCATTGAAATCGATCTCACTCTCGAAGCCCGTAGTATTTTCTCGGGGCTGCTTCGCCGTGTCGGACTTCGCTTTAGAGCGCACCTGTATCTCGAACTCTTTCTGAGTAGCATCTACCATAGCTTGTACCTTGTCTGATTCCACGCGAGTCATCAGTGGCTTAAATTTATTGATCTTGTGGCCAACCAAAAGACTATCGGCGTCATCCCATACTAGAGGGTCGATAGCAAGAAACTGCTCTGCATCTGCGGCCATTTTGGGTAGTACTGGTTTTAGGTAGCACATGAGCAGGCGAAAGGCATTGATGCCACTGCTACAGATGGCCTGTAGCTCCGGTGATTGCTTGTCAGTCTTGGCAATAACCCAAGGTTCTTTGTCATTGATATACTGGTTCGCTTTGTCGGCGAGGCTCATGATTAAACGAATCGCCTTGCTGTATTCTCGCGCCTCAAAGTAATCGCCAACCTCGTTCTTTGCAGCTTGAATCTCGGCGAGTAATTCAGGGTTGTCGGGAGTTTGTGCAAGGTAACCATCGAAGCCTTTGCCAATAAAGCCAGCACAGCGACTTGCTATGTTTACTACCTTGCCAACTAGGTCTGAATTAACTCTCTGTGCGAAGTCGTCAAGGTTTAAATCTAAATCGTCAATGCCGTTAGATAGCTTAGCAGCTAGAAAATAACGTAAGTATTCAGGGTTGAGGTGATCGAGATAGGTGCGTGCATTTATAAAGGTGCCACGAGACTTGGACATCTTTGTACCGTCCACGGTTAGAAAGCCGTGCACGTGGACTGCAGAAGGTGTTCGGTATCCGGCGCTAGTTAGCATCGCGGGCCAGAACAGTGTGTGGAAATTGATAATATCTTTGCCGATAAAATGATACAGCTCCGTATTCTTGCCTTTCTTCCAGTAGTCATCAAAGTTGTAGTCTGTGCGGTCGCATAAGTGTTTGAAGCTAGCCATATAGCCGATCGGCGCATCAAGCCACACATAGAAAAATTTTCCGGGGGAGCCGGGAATTTCGAATCCGAAGTAGGGTGCATCACGACTGATATCCCATTCTTGAAGTTCTGTGTCTAGCCACTCTCGTAGTTTATTGGCGATAGATTCTTGCAGTGTTCCGCTGCGTGTCCAGTCTGAGAGCATGTCGCGAAATTCGGGAAGAGCAAAGAAAAAATGTTCGGAGTCTTTTTCGACAGGTGTCGCGCCGGAGATCGAAGAGCGGGGATCGATTAGCTCGGAGGGGCTATAGGTAGAACCGCAAGCTTCACAGTTGTCGCCATACTGATCTGTCGTTTTGCACTTCGGGCAGGTGCCGGTGACATATCGATCTGCGAGGAATAGCTTCTTTTCTGGGTCGAACAGCTGAGTAATGCTTCTTCTATTTATATGGCCGTTTTTGTCTAGGGCCTTATAGATGTGCTCAGAGAATTCTCGGTTTTCTTCGGAATGAGTCGAATGATAATTGTCGAACTGAATCAGGAAGTCTGCAAAATCTCTCTGATGCTCATTGCTGACATTTTCAATTAGCTGCTCCGGGGTAATTCCCTGTTGTTCAGCGCTGAGCATGATTGCAGTACCATGAGCATCGTCAGCACAGACATAAACGCAGTCATTGCCTCGAAGTTTTTGTAGGCGAACCCAAATATCTGTCTGAATGGCCTCCATGAGGTGCCCAAGATGGATGCCCCCATTCGCATAAGGCAAAGCACTAGTAACCAATATTTTTCGCTGACTCACGTTCACTACCTGCCAATTATCACTGTCATTTAATGCGATTGTTGAGCGAAGAACTACTCTCGCACATTGTGTTATTACACATACTGTTACTATTAGATTTCGATCATTTCGAAATCTTCTTTACCGACGCCGCATTCCGGGCAAGCCCAATCATCGGGTATGTCGTCCCAGCTAGTGCCGGCAGGAATGCCGTCGTCCGGCAGGCCTAGAGCTTCCTCATAGATAAAACCACATACTAAACACTGCCATTTTCTCACGACTTCCTCCAGGTATTGGTAGTGATTCAACGCGCTAAAATCGAACAACGATAGTCATCACGATAGGCGCCGAATCATACTGCAAAGGCTAAGTATTTTCAGCCTGTTTTTTTTGTGCGGGCGGTGACTCTAAGCGCAGCTACAAATAAAGCACTGTGTGCGGTTAAAAGGTAAATAAGGGATGATTCCATGATGGATTGCCTCTATCATTCGCGTTCTCTTGGTTATGCGAATTGCCAGAGAATCACGAGTTGGCGTCAGTGCGGCCCGCAGCACAATCAATCCTGGGTAAAAAGTTATGAGTATTAAATCCGATCGTTGGATTAGGGAAATGTCAACCACGCAAGGAATGATAGAGCCGTTCGTGGGCAATCAGGTTCGCTTCGTGGACGGTGAAAAAGTGATTTCTTATGGTACTTCGAGTTACGGCTACGATGTGCGCTGCGCCACTGAATTCAAAATATTTACTAATGTACACACGACCAGTGTAGTGGATCCAAAGAACTTTGATGAATCCAGTTTCATCTCGATCGACGAGCCGTTCTGCGTGATTCCGCCCAACTCTTTCGCACTGGCGAGGACTATAGAGTATTTTCGCATCCCCAGAGATGTGTTGACTATCTGTCTAGGTAAGTCGACCTATGCTCGCTGTGGCATCATCGTCAACGTCACGCCGTTGGAGCCTGAGTGGGAAGGCCATGTCACCCTCGAATTTTCCAATACCACTCCTTTACCTGCAAAGATTTACGCGAATGAGGGAGTGGCGCAGATGCTGTTCTATCAATCCGACGAACAGTGTGAAGTTACCTATAAGCAGCGTGGTGGAAAATACATGGGGCAACTTGGTGTTACGCCTCCTAAGGCCTGATCGCTGCCGTAATCCTCGTCCTGCGGTGATGTTTTTCTGGCGCAATACGTCTGCATAGCTCGTATTAGTCAAATTTCTGGCGCTTATGTGGCGCCGGTTAAATCCTTCAAAAGACGCCCCTACCTCTACAGCCCTCGTAATACCTA
The DNA here is from genome assembly GCA_913058275.1 of uncultured Gammaproteobacteria bacterium. Lineage (GTDB taxonomy): Bacteria > Pseudomonadota > Gammaproteobacteria > Pseudomonadales > Pseudohongiellaceae > UBA9145. Next base: position 3,291 of record CAJXQP010000085.1, read on the forward strand.
GCCCAACAAAAAAATATTCAGAATTACAACAACTTGGAACAATACTTGCTCTGTGTATGTGTAGCGGTCCGTCTTTTAAATCAATGCAGACGGTATGACTTATACAAAGAAATTGCATTTAGGGAATTTTGTGTAAGTGGCAAGCATGGCGAGAGTAATTTTATTAATTGATCGTGCCAACAAACTCAATGAGTAAATCGTCAGAAGTTAGGTTTAGTTTAGAAAGTAAAAACTTAAATGGAATTACAGAAATAAAACAAAAAAACGGAGCATGCTAAGGCATGGCAGCCAAGAGCTTTACCGCAGTAGAAGGACGACTCAGTACAAACGAATTTCGCCATTGCCTTTTACGGTGCTGGGGAATTACCGCTGGCTCTGATTCGCACATAAAAAATAGGATGATATAAATGACTTCGGCAACTGAAGCTAAAGTTTACGAACCGGTCTTACCAAATGGTGAAGCGTCAGATGAGAATCTAACTGCAGTAGTGGTGCGCTATGCTCCACTCGTAAAGCGCATCGCCCATCACCTATTGCTGAGAATGCCTGCTAGTGTTCAGATTGACGATTTGATTCAATCGGGCATGATCGGATTGTTGGAAGCGGCGAAGAAATACGATGTATCCAAAGGTGCGAGCTTCGAAACCTATGCCGGAATACGAATTCGCGGATCTATGTTGGACGAAGTTAGAAAGGGAGATTGGGCCCCTAGGTCGGTACACCGAAAGTCTCGAAAAGTAGCGGAAGCGATAAAGGCTATCGAAGCCCGTACCGGTAAAGATGCCAAAGACCCAGACATTGCCAAAGAATTAGAGATCGACCTTAACGCCTATTATGCGATATTGCAGGACGCTAGCGGCAGTCGCCTATTTAGTTTCGATGATATAATGGAAGGAGATGATTCAGCTATCGAATTAGCCGCCGGTGAGCTCCCCGGTCCATGTGATGGCTTGCAGCGCTCTACATTCAAGGCGCATTTAGCCAAAGCTATCGATGGGCTGCCGGATCGGGAAAAACTCGTGCTTGCGCTTTACTATGACGAGGAGCTAAACCTCAAAGAGATAGGTGAAGTTATTGGAGTCAGCGAGTCTCGAGTAAGTCAGATACACAGCCAGGCAGCTATGCGCTTACGATCACGGCTCTCTGACTGGGCTCGCTAGTCGAGCTGCGTCCGGTGTCTTGGCACCACTGCTGCTTTTGGGCAGCATTCTCCGTTATAATCCCCAGCCCATATAGCGGGAACACTACAGTTCATGTCATCTGCAGCGCCAACAACCTCCCCAAATGCCAATACTGACAAGATTATGTTAGCTGCACGCGAGCTTTTCTGTGCGCGAGATGATCGCGTTTTGTTCAAGAATCTGAGTTTTGATCTGCCTCAGGGGCAGGTGCTGCAGGTTCAGGGCAGCAATGGCAGCGGTAAAACCACGCTGATGCGTATTCTCTGTGGTTTGAACGACAGCTATGAAGGCTCAATCAAATGGTATGGGCAGGAAATCGAGGACCAGACTGCTAGTTTCTTTTCTTCGCTGCTCTATATAGGCCACAGGGTTGGCGTAAGTAAGGTGCTAACGCCAGTAGAGAATCTGCGTTGGAGTTGCAGCCTCAAGCAAGCGATTAACGACGAACAAATTATGGCCGCGCTCAAAGAGGTCGGTCTACGTGGATTTGAGGAGTCTCCTTGCTACACGCTATCGGCGGGGCAGCAACAAAGGGTCTCGCTCGCCCGGCTGATTATAAGCCCTGCGTCTTTGTGGGTGCTCGACGAGCCTTTCACTACTCTGGATATAAAGGGTGTGGCGATGCTGGAAAAAATAATGCAGCGACAGGCCCAAACGGGTGGTTCGGTGATGGTGACTACACACCACAGCTTGCGTATTGATGAGCTAACTGTGCTGAGTCTAGGTTAGGTGGCGTCGATGACTGAAAAACAGACAACCACCTGGGCTGCATTCCTCGCAACGCTGAAGCGTGACTTGCTTATCGCGTTTAAGAAGAAGAACGACATAGTTAACCCATTCATGTTCTTCATCATAGTCGTCTCTCTATTCCCAATCGGAATTAGCCCCGAGAGCGATCGACTAACTGAGATAGCTGCCGGTGTAATTTGGATTTCTGTGCTGCTAGCGTCCATGTTATCGATGGACAACCTATATAGATCTGACTTTGAGGATGGCTCACTAGAGCAGCTACTACTTAGCCCTCATCCACTGTTTTTCCTAGTGCTTGCTAAGAATATAAGCCACTGGCTGGTTAGCGGGTTACCGGTCGTGTTGGTGTCGCCCATATTGGCGTACATGCTAGCGCTACCCACTGAAGCATACGGGACATTGGTGTTATCCCTGCTACTGGGTACCCCGATTATGAGCCTAGTTGGATCGATTGCCGTTGCGCTCACTGTTGGCTTGGGAAGTCGCGGTCTGATACTGGCGGTCATTACATTGCCTATGAGCGTCCCGGTCCTGATTTTTGGAACTCTGGCCGTTCAATCCACTCTAAATAGCCAATCTCCGGTTGGTTATCTAAGTCTCATGCTCGTCATGCTTTCGGTTTCCGTTAGTCTTGCTCCTCTCGCTTCGGCAGCGGCGCTTAAAATTAGCGTGAATTAGCTAGAACTGGCAAAGATTGGCCCAATAACGGTCACGGCGCAATTACAATGAGTTACAATACGTAACGCGGCGGTCTTAGGGCTACGTGGTATAATTGATAGGCTAATAGGAAGAGGGTAGGCGTTCGTCATGTGGGTATGGTTCTCCAAATTAGGTTCTCCAAAGTGGTTCTATGAACTCAGCGGGAAATGGCTGCCTTGGCTGATCGCTGCGATGGTTATTTTCATGACGATTGGACTGGTCTGGGGCCTTGTTTTTCTGCCTCCTGACTATCAGCAGGGGTTTACCTCCAGAATCTTGATCGTGCATGTCGCCGTGGCTGGCACCTCTCTAGCTTTTTTCCCGCTAATGCTTGTAGCAGGGACTATCACTTTGGTCTGGCGCATGAAGCTCGCCGATATGGTGGCTAAACATGCCGCTATCCTCGGTGCCTGGTTCTCGTTCATTACCCTGGCAACTGGGTCTCTGTGGGGAAGCGTCATGTGGGGAACCTGGTGGGAGTGGACAGATAGTCGGCTGGTATCAATGTTGTTCCAATTATTTCTACTGCTAGGCGTGATTTCTTTGCGTTCCGCGCTGGAAGATTCGGAGACAGCGGCAAAGGCTTGCGCCTTACTTTCTATAGTGGGCTGCATCAACGTAGTTGTAATTAAGTATTCTGTCGAGTGGTGGAATACCCTGCATCAGGTTGCCAGCCCGGTCTCTCTCGATCCAAGTAGTCCGAATGGGCCTCAATTTTGGATAGCTACTTTGATTATGATCGTGGCGGTCTATCTATTCCTATCTGTAAGTCTGATCTTGTCGACACGAAATGAAATATTAGAAAGAGAGCGCAGGTCTCAATGGGTTCAAGACTTGGTGATGAAGAGTTAGACAAGCTCAGAAAATCACAGAAGATTTTTTTGAAGGACAGTAGATGTTAGATGCAATACAGTTTTCAAGCTGGGCCGAATTTTTCGACATGGGTGGTTACGGATTCAACGTATGGTCGGTATACGCACTCTTTGCCATACTCATTGCTGTTAACCTCATACTCCCTTGGCGTAAGAAGCAAAGAATTGTTCGTCAGCTAAAGCGTCGTTTGACCTTAGATGCTGAGATTCAAAGTGAAGATGATAGTAATGGCGAATAGGCCTCATTAGAGTATTTATCGTTTCGGAGTAATAGATGAAACCTCATAGACGTAAGAAGCTCGGAATTATTTTGTTTATAGCTGCCGGCCTTAGCGTTGCAGTTGGCTTTACCGCCTTCGCACTCAAGCAAAATATCAATATGTTTTACACGCCAACTCAGGTAGCAGCGGGTGAAGTTGGCGCGGGCCAGCATTTCAGAATTGGTGGCATGGTAAAGACAGGAACTGTACTTGGCGCAAGTGACTCTCTGAAAGTGAATTTCGTGACAACGGATTTCGTAAGCGATGTGCCTATTCAATATGAAGGTATACTGCCGGATCTTTTTCGTGAGGGTCAGGGAATAGTAGCGGAAGGTGAAATGGACGCCGCCGGTGTCTTTCAGGCGTCGCGAGTTTTGGCTAAACACGACGAAAATTTCATGTCGCCAGAAGTTAAGGCCGCATTAGATGCATCGGGCGCCACTGCCGATAACCATATGCCAGGGGGGGAAAACTAGATGATTCCTGAGGTAGGTTCGTTCTCACTAATATTAGCGTTATGCCTTAGCATGATACTTGCCACTCTGCCTATTATCGGTGCTTATCAGAATAATTTTCTATGGATGAGCATGGCGCGCCCACTCTCGGCCGGTGTGTTTGTGTTTCTCGCTATAAGTATCGCAATTCTAGCTTACGCGTTTGTTACTGACGATTTCTCTGTTCAGTTTGTTGCTCAACATTCCAATTCTCTGCTTCCTGATCGCTATAAATTAACGGCGGTATGGGGCGGGCACGAAGGGTCGTTTCTGCTTTGGACATTTATGCTTGGGGGCTGGATGTTGGCCGTCGCTATTTTTAGTAAAAGCATGCCTCTGGAATTCGTCGCTAGGGTCTTAGGCGTTCTAGGATTTCTCATTACCGGTTACATTTTATTTATGCTGGCGACATCGAATCCCTTCGATCGCATTGTGCCATTACCGCCAATCGATGGTGCGGACTTAAATTCGGCGCTACAGGATTTTGGTTTTATTATTCACCCTCCAACTCTCTACATGGGTTACGTGGGTTTTTCTGTAGTGTTCGCGTTCGCGATGGCTGCACTGTTGAGCGGGAAGATGGATGCGGCGTGGGCACGTTGGTGCCGTCCCTGGGCTAACATTGCTTGGGCAATTCTGACGTTGGGTATTGCGCTTGGCAGCTGGTGGGCCTATTACGAGCTTGGTTGGGGCGGTTGGTGGGCTTGGGATCCGGTCGAGAATCCACCTCTGATAACTTGGCTATTCGGCACAGCGTTGATTCATTCCTTGGCGGCTACCGAGAAACGCGGCGTGTTCAAGGCATGGACTGTGTTGTTAGCGATATTGGCTTTTGCTGGTAGTTTGCTGGGCACCTTTATTACACGCTCAGGCTTGTTAACGTCGGTGCATGCATTCGCGAGTGACCCAGATAGAGGCTTCTTCATACTGGCGATCCTTGGCATAACCGTTGGCGGCGCTTTGTTGTTGTTTGCATTTAGAGCGCCCTTAATGAAGAGCGAGTTTGGATTCGATCTAGTTTCGCGTGAGATCCTATTACTCTCAAACAACGTTATTTTAGTGGTGGCAGCGGCGTCTGTATTCTTGGGCACGCTGTTTCCTATGGTGTATCAGGCGATCACAGACGATCTGATCTCGATTGGTCCTCCGTACTTTAATGCAATCTTTATCCCGCTGATGGCGCTGCTGGCGTTGCTATTGTCGATTGGTCCATACACTCGCTGGAAGCGCACCTCAACGACGTATCTAATGCAACAGCTCGGTAAAGTCGCATTGGCAGCTATCGCGTTAGGTGTTGTGCTTCCACTGATTGTTACTCGGCAGATTTCACTACCGGCAACCATGGCAGTCGCAATTGGCTCGTGGATTATCTTGGCGATGCTGCAGGATCTTGTGAATAAAACGGCGAACAAGGCAACACGCCTAAAAGGACTTCGCGCGTTGTCGTTCAGTTACTACGGAATGCAGATGGCGCACATGGGTATGGCCGTCATGTTGATCGGCGTAGCGTTGACTAGCACTTTTAGCAGCGAGCGCAGCGTTCTGCTGTCGCCAGGGCAGGATGTAGGCCTGGGCAACTACGTGTTTCAGTTCGAAGGCACAGAGTCGGTTAACGGCCCGAACTATGTCGGAGAACAGGCGACTTTTATTGTGTTTGGCGAAGGCGAGGAAATCGCGATCTTGCACCCAGAACGCAGGATCTATTTGGCTACCAATACTCCTTCGACAGAGATGGCGATCGATGCTGGCTTCTTGCGCGATCTCTTCATCACACTGGGCGAACAGAAGGAAGGGGATTCCTGGTCGATGACGATTTATGTGAAACCTTTCGTTCGATGGATATGGCTAGGCGCGATTTTCATGACGTTTGGAGGCATCTTAGCGGCGGGCGATAAGCGCTATCGACGCCTGCGCAGAAAGCAGACTGAGTCGAATCGCGAGTTGGAAAAATCGAATTCTATTGGAGGTGAGCTGCAAGCCGGCTCCTAGTACGAATCGATGAGTAAATTGCGTTTCTATCTCCCTGTTCTCGGCTTTGTTTTTGTAGCGTTAGCGCTTTGGCGTGGCCTAAGTTTGGATACAAAGACTCTACCTTCGATGTTAATCGACAAGCCGATGCCAAACTTCGAGTTAACCTCGGTAGATGGCAGCGGCGTCAGTAACTCGGACTTACCTGGTCAAATATTTCTGCTGAATGTGTGGGGGTCGTATTGTCTTCCTTGTTTAATCGAGCATCCAACCCTGATGCGCTTGTCAGAAGAAGGGGAGATTCCTGTTGTAGGCGTGAACTATCGCGATAAACAGGACTTAGCTATCGATTGGCTGCAGGAAAATGGAAATCCATTCTCATTTAGTATACTGGATGAGAGTGGTCGCTTTGGCATCGATCTAGGAGTCTACGGCGCGCCAGAAACCTATCTGGTAGATGCTGACGGCGTCATTCGCTTTCGTCATGTGAGCGTGCTCGACGAAACGGTTTGGCAGGAGCAATTTCTGCCGGCGATAGCTGAATTGCTAGAAGAAGGTAGTTAATAGAATGAGCTCAACTGCAACCCTCCTTAATCGTAATGTGTTTCTAGCCCTCGTATTGCTATGCAGTTTGTTGTTGCCTAGCACTACGTATT
>CAJXQP010000086.1 GCA_913058275.1 uncultured Gammaproteobacteria bacterium
GTTCTTTGATATCGATGAGGTAGCTCAGGTGCCTGGCCGAATGGTGACATGGGACTTCGGCGGATTCATGAAACTTGATGATCCCAGCTATCCGCCCGAGGTCTATGCGATTCTGGACGACGATGGGCGGGTCATGATGGTGGCAAATTACAATACGGATTTGGGTGATGGTTGGGAGCATACTTTTTATAAGGGCTACCCTACCAAGGCCACGAATGACGCCTATAAAATTGGAATTAATTTCCTGATGTATGCGTTCAGTCACTAGTTTCAAGACGAGCTCGCTACATCAGTACAGTAAACAGAAAAATTGAGAAAACTCGAAGATAGGAATTAGACATGACAGACATTGAAGAAGTAGCAACAGATGCGGTCGAGGATGAGGCTATCGAAAGCCCAGATGATCTTACGCTCGTTAAAAAGATGCAGGATGGTCGCGATCAGATCGTCACCGAGATCAAGAAAGTTATCATCGGCCAGGATGATATTATCGATGAGTTGTTGATTGCTTTGTTTTCGGGCGGTCACTGTCTAATAACAGGTGTTCCCGGGTTGGCGAAGACGTTGCTGATTAAGACTGTCGCCGATATTCTAAAAGTAGATTTCAGCCGGATTCAGTTTACACCGGACTTGATGCCAGCAGACGTTGTTGGTTCTGAGATTGTAGAGGAGAAAGACGGCAACCGAACTCTCAAGTTTATCAAAGGCCCGATCTTTACCAATATCCTACTAGCGGATGAGATCAATAGAACGCCGCCGAAGACCCAGTCATCCTTGTTAGAAGCGATGGAAGAGAGACAAGTAACTGCAGCGGGTGTGACCTATCCGATGACAGCACCATTCTTCGTGTTGGCTACGCAAAATCCAATAGAGCTCGAGGGAACTTATCCTTTACCAGAGGCGCAGCTCGACCGTTTCATGTTCAAGATTGAGCTCGGCTATCTAACCGAAGATGAAGAAGTAGAAGTGGTGCGTAGTACCACGCAGACCAATAATACAACTTTATCGCATCCCCTCAGTGGAGAGGATATTTTAGAATTTCAGCGCATCGCGCGACAGGTGCCTGCTGCCGAGGCGGTGATTCAGTACGCGGTTAGGCTGGTGCATGCATCACGGCCGCAGACTGAAAGTAGCCCGCAGTTTATTAAAGACTGGGTTAGTTGGGGAGCGGGTATTCGAGCCTCTCAAAACTTGATCCTTGCGGGGAAGGTTCGTGCTCTCTTAATGGGACGCTACAACGTATCTTATGGCGATGTACGTGCACTCGCACCCTCTATATTGCGCCATAGGGTCTTGCTGAACTTCCACGCTGAAGCGGAACGAATCACTACCGACCACGTTATTCAGCGTTTGCTTGAAGAAGTCCCCGAACCAACTTCGAACCTATAGTTTGAAACCAATAACGCTGATTTATTGATAACAGAGTAAAAATTTTAATGTCAGAATCGTTAAATTTTCTCGACCCTACAGTACTCGCCGGTCTAGACAACCTAGAGCTGCGTGCGCGCGTGGTTGTGGAAGGGTTTCTTTCAGGTTTGCACAAAAGCCCACACAGAGGCTTTAGCGTTGAGTTCAATGATTATCGTCACTACCAGCGTGGCGATGATATGCGGCACATAGACTGGAAGTTATATGCTCGAAGCGAAAAATTTTATATCAAGCAGTATGAGGACGAAACCAATGTCCGTTGCATGGTCGTGCTGGATACCAGTGCCTCGATGTCTTATTCATCCGGTGGCACAAGTAAGCTAGAATATGGTATCACTCTAGCTTCGGCGTTGGCCTATTTTATCAATAGGCAGCGCGACGCAGTCGGCTTGGTTACCTTTGATGAGAAGGTCAATGAGTACCTTCCTGCAAAATGTCGACAGCCGCATCTCATGCGCATACTACGAACCCTCGCGCAGATTAAACCTGGCAAGAAAACCGACGCTGTCAAACCGCTGAAAGACCTTGCAGCTACACTTAACAAGAAGAGTATGGTTGTGTTGATAACCGACATGCTCGACGACGAAGAGCGCATCATAAAGACGCTACAGACGCTACGTGGCATGGGGAACGATGTGATCGTATTTCATGTATTGGATGATGCCGAGCTGAACTTTACTTTCAACGAGGCTTCGGAATTCGTTGACATGGAAAGCGATGAGACGTTTATTACAACGCCGGCAGCTATTCGCAAGGCCTATCTCGAGAATCTGAATGAGTTTTTGTCCTTCTGTAAGAAACGCTGCCAGAGCAGCGGCGTGGACTACTGCCTACTGAACACCTCAAAACCCCTGGACGAAGCTCTGTCCTCCTATATGAGTAAAAGAGCGAAGAGCTTCTAGATGGTATTTTTAACACCCTTATTTTTGCTTGGCTTGCTAGCGGCGCTAATTCCGATAGCGATTCATCTCATTCGCAAGGAAAAGCCGCCTAAGGTGATGTTTAGTACTATTCGATTTCTGAAGAAAACGTCGAAGAAACTCATACTATTTCAACATATCCAGCAGTGGCTATTACTGTTGCTAAGATCCGCAGTTATCGCGCTGTTAGTTTTCGCCTTCGCTAGGCCGCTTTTCGATCCGAGTGTGGCACGGCTATTGGACGCAGACCCCATGTCAGCTGTGATCATGCTCGACGTTTCTATGAGCATGCGCTACGAAGACAATTTCGAAATAGCTAAACAGGAGGCGCTCGATATCCTAGACGGGATGACATCGGGCGACGAGGTGGCGTTAATAAGCTTTTCGAATGCCGCCGCCATGGTACGTGAGCTAAGCACTGATATAGATAGTTTTAGGTCACTTATCAATAGTCTAGATGAGCCTGGCTATGGAACTACGCGCTACATGCCAAACTTGCGCCTTGCTGATCAGCTGCTCGAAACTTCCCTATATGAGAACCGTGCCATCTATCTGATAAGTGATTTTCAGGATGTCGGTATGGATAACGAGGAAGAGGGTTGGAAGCTGGCCCCCGGCACGGCCTTTACTGGTATCGATGTGGCGGCCGAGGAGAGTAGTAATCTTGCACTCACCGACGTGAGGTCGCCCGAGCAATTGCTGGAGGATGCGGCCGAACAACAGATTCTCGCAAGAGTTCGTTCGACAGGCACCCTCTATTTAGAGCAGGGCGATGTTAGCCTCTACGTCGATGACGAACTGATTGAGACAGTTCAGGTAGATCTAGCTGACCGCTCCGAACAGGTAGTCACCTTTACTGCCAGTTTCGATGCACAGGGCACGCACAATGGCGAGGTGCGCGTGACTGGCGACAACTTCGTAGTTGATAACTCCTATTTTTTCACCGTCGATGTGCAGCCGAAAATTCGTGTTTTGCTGGTTAACGGTGAAGCATCGGACGATTGGTTTGATGATGAAGGGCACTGGTTTGGTCTTGCCGTAAGCAGCGCCGCTCAATCGCCTTTCTTGTTACAGACTATCGAGCCGGCCGAGCTTAGCCCTGCTTCGCTGCGGCAGAATGATGTTGCCGTATTACTGAACGTGGGCGACTTGAGCGCTGGACAGGCAGCCGCTATAGAAAACTATGTGCGCGAAGGCGGGAGTCTGCTTTTGGCGCCCGCAGATAAGGTGACGCCGGAAGTATTCAATCGTCAGTTTGCTGGGATTACGCCGGCAGTGATTCAAAGCAGAGGGCAATTAGGTCTTGACGATTATCTTGTGATCGCGGATTTTGACCGTCGTCATCCTATTCTTAGCCCGCTCAGTAGTGATTGGTCGGCGCGGTTTCAGAATCACTGGTCATTGCTGCCGAACGAGGCGGCAGAGGTGCTGATGCAATTTGATAATACGGAGCCCGCGCTTTTAGAACGAAGCGTGGGGGAGGGTAATGTCATCCTATTTGCCTCATCGCTAGATTTGGAGTGGAATAATTTAGCGCTGCAAGGATTGTTCCTTCCGTTCGTGCATGAAACTCTCATACACCTCGTACAACAGAATCCCAAGCAGCGTGCATATCAGGTTGGAGATAGCCTGAACTTAGACCCTTCAGGCACGGCGCAGGTAATCGAAGCCGTTGATGCAGCCGGTAACACTATTCAATTTGAGAATGACAACTTCGTTACTACAGCGACAACGCCTGGCATGATTAACGCGAGGGTCGATGGGAGTCCAGTCAATTTTGCGGTCAATGGAATCCCTGAAGAATCAATCTTCAATCGTACTCCGGTCGCGAACTTGTATGATCAGATAATCAATCCCGATACCGAACCCAATCAATCGCGGGAAGTTAGGACTGCGCAGCTGATAGAAGAGTTAGAGCGACCACAGAGAGTCTGGTGGTGGATATTGTGCCTAACAATGTTGCTTATTCTCGCTGAGGCCTTTGTTGCCAACCGTACCTATCGGTAGGGGCAATTCTTTTTGGTATTTATGGGATGATATGCAACCTATTGATATTTATAATATTAAATTTCATTCCTTTCGCGGTGCTTTCACAATTCCATAAGATTATTTCCGAATCTGATTGAATAATCACTTTTTTTGCGCCATATTTAAACCATTAGTGGCGCAGGACTATGACTAAATTAGACGAACTACATTCAGCCAACTACTCCGTAGACCTTCAGCTGGTAGACTCCCAACTACTTGGGAATTTTCTGGCGACATTTCTTGCTATGTTCAGCCTCGCACTTCTCTCTTCCTTCAGTTTCGCGCAGGGCTTGTCTCTCAATCTAACGAATGATTTGGTGCCGTCTATCGACCCAGCATCACGAGCGATCACGACTCTAGAGTCTGAATTTGGTGCCTATGATTTTCGTCAGATCGAGTCGTTGGAAGATCTGGGCCGAGTGAATCAGTCTTTAGGTGAACACCAGCAGGCTTTGGTTCTTTTCAAGCAGGCTTTACACGTCGCCCGAATCAATCAGGGTTTGTATCACGAATCTCAGATTTCAATTGTAGATGACATCATCTCCGCTGAGATTGCTTTACAAAACTGGGAAGAGGTGGATAACTACTATGCCTATCAGGAGCATCTCTATCGTCGGCTCTACGACACAGACGATAGTCGTCTTGAGATTGGGCTTAGGAAAGTCAGTACCTGGCACATCACCGCGTTAAATGTGAATTTAGGCGGTAATCGCATTGAGCATTTGCGTAAGGTGAATAAGCTTTTCAAGCTGCGCATGAAAATAGCGGAGAACACACTGCCCATAGATGATCCGAAGTTTACCATGCTTGCACGAAATATAGAGATCTTTGAAAGAGAGCTCTTCCGTTCCTCTGACCTGAATAGTGAGATGCTGATTAGGCAAGAGAGAAACCCTCTACTACGACGAAATTCCTTCCGTCAGAACGAGCGCAGATTTATCGTTACCAGCGATTAGGCGCGCCACACTTAACTAAGATTTAGATTGCGAGCTCTATTACGACGCAGCTTATTGCTTAAGCGTGGTGCTGAAGAATGTTAGCTGAGTAGTCGAAGCAGGAGGTAGGAATTTAAGGCGCTAAAGTGGAAACTTGAAGGCTGTCGATGCTATAAGAAAAGGGGGGAACAAAGAATAACCCTCAAGCTCCATGCTTTAGCTCTTCACAACTTCGCGCTATATCCCTTACAACGCAAACTCATAAAGTATAAAAATATTATCACAGACTATTCGACAGTTAATGAATGATTACAATTTGTCACAATACTTCCTGCTAAGGTTGATTGAGGAACGTCCTAGGAAGCACTTTCAATAGACTACTCTTAAAATCCTCAAAAAACGAACGAGCGCTTGGTATTAAAACCAACTCTAGAAATTTCATAGCTCTCGTTCTAGACAATATCACCATCCTTTACTGAGCCTTCTGTGGCTAACAGCCCCATCTTCCTAGCGCGTAACTCCCAGTTCTTTCGCGCTAGGGCGCGCATGTCTTCGGCGCTGTCCATTTCGTCGACTATCTCGATGCCAAGTAGCGTCTCGATAATATCCTCCATAGTCACGATGCCTTCTGTTCCCCCATATTCATCGACAACGAGTGCTATGTGTTCTTTCTCGGCAATGAATTTATCTAGCAGGTCTGGGATAGGTGTGGCGCTATGTGAAATGATGATGTCGCGGCGCAGCGAATTCAAGCTCTCTTCGCCTTTTCCTTCCACCAGGTTGAGCAGGATTTTATCTTTGAGAACATACCCTGTTACTTTGTCATTACTGTCTTGATAAACGGGTATGCGGGAGAACGGCAGCTCGGAATTTCTGTCATGAAAATCTTTAACAGTAATTGAGCCTTCTTCGGCCACAACAACGATACGCGGTGTCATAACATCCTTTATTAGTATTCGACTAAAGCGAAGAAGGTTCTTGATAATCTTCTGTTCGCTTTCCTTAAGAATTCCGATGTCTTTACCGAGCTCGGACATAACTAAGAAGTCGCTCCTACTCAGCACCGGCTTGTCTTTATCCTTCTTCAGATTTTTAGTGATTAGCTGGCTTAACCAGACCATTGGTGCGAGCACTATCATGAGTAGATTAATGACTCGTATAGAGAGCGGGGTGAGTGCCTCCCAATTGTTCGCTCCCAGAGTTTTTGGAATAACTTCTGAGAAGATTAATATTGCGAGAGTCATTGCTCCAGCGATAAAGCTTTCCGCATTAATAACTGGGAATCCAAAGAGCACTATTTCTGTTGAGCCAAATATAACGGCTGCCTGGGCGCCGACGCCAATAGCGCCGACTGTATGAGCGATAGTGTTTAATGTGAGGATCGCGGCAAGCGGCCTATCAATATCTTCTTTGAAGCGTGAGAGTTTTTTGGATATGGCGGTATTGTCTCTGTCCTGAGTTGCAACATAGGCAGGAGTGACACTAAGAAGAACCGCTTCCAAGATAGAACAGAGAAAGGAGAAGAAAATACTGGCTGTGAAGAATGTGACTAAGAGCCCCATCAAGGAACCATTTTTTTAGGGAACAAGTGCGTATTCTCACACGAACTCAAAACAGGGTACAGCGATTTGCTGCCCCGGTTAGAAATGGCCTGAGAGCCTTGATGGCTCCCTATTGGCTGAGGCTAGGCTCTGAAGGTTTCTGGAATTTAGTCGCTCTACCTAGAAGTGAGCGTAGACGATCAGGCAGCGCTAGCATGGCTGGCGTTACTACCAACGTTAGGATTGTTCCAAAGGAGAGGCCGTGTACGATCGCAGAGGATAGACCAACCCATTGAGATGTAATCGGGCCACCAACTTCGACTTCGGCTCCGATCAAATCCACCGATATGTGCATGGCAAGAGGCAGGAGGCCGAAACCAGTCGTAAATGTAGTTAGGAATACTGGACGCAATCGCTGCACGCCCGTCTGTACAATTACGTTCTCCAGCGACCAATCCTTATGCTCCGCCCTCAAATGGTTGAAGGTGTCGATCAGTACAATATTGTTGTTCACGATGATGCCCGCCAAGGCGACGATGCCGATGCCGGTTAAAATAACGCTGAAGGTCTGGCCGGTGATGAGCAAACCAAGCAATACACCAGCCGTGGAGAGCAATACTGATGAGAGAATCAATAGAGCCTGATAGTAACTATTGAATTGAGTTACCAGCAGGATCGCCATCAGTGCCAAAGCTAGAGTGAAAGCTTGACCCAAGAAAGCAGCCGAATCGGCCTGCTCTTCGTTAGCGCCGCGGAATTGATAGACCACACCCCGTGCTGGAGGATTCTCTTCCATGTAGATTTCTAGCTCTGAAACCTTGTTGTCCGCAACAAGGCCAGGCGCTGCGTTGGCACGTACATAGACGACACGCTCTCCATCGACGCGTTGAATGGCACTCACTGCGGGCTTGGCAACTCGCGTAACGAAGCTGCTAATTGGCACTAGATCGCCGTTAGCCGTGTTAATACGAATCGTGTCCATCTGCTCTAAGCCGCGATACTCCGCGGGGTAACGCACTCGAATATCCACTTCTTCTTCGCTATCGGTAGGGCGGTAGTCCCCCATGAACACGCCATTGGTCATGAGCTGAATAGCAGTTCCTATCTCGGTCATGTTGGCGCCGGACATGGCGGCGCGTGCACGGTCCACAACGATCTCCCACTCAATGCCAGGAACCGGAGCCGTATCATCGACGTCGATGAGGCCCTCCATAGTGTTTTCCATGTAATTGCGAATACGTGACGCTTCGGCAAATAGCACTTCAAGATCGTCGCCGGATAGTTCCAGTTGGATGGCTTTCCCGACAGGAGGTCCTTGCTCTATAGTAACAACTTCGGCTCTAGCGCCGGGTAGATTCGAGACCGAGTCTCGATATTGGTTTTCAACTTCGAAGCCGTCGATATCTCTGTCGCGCCTATCGGTCATTTCGATAAAGATCGTACCAATAAGGTCGGGAGCAGATTGCTGGCCCCCACCCAAACTATTTCCAGATCCCGATTGAGTAACAATGCCTTTAATGTGCCCAACTTCGCGAATCCGGGATTCAGCATCAAGCATGACATCTCGTAACTCTGCCGGTGAGGAATTACCTCTAGCAAAGACTTGAACCTGAGTCTGGCTTGGTTCGACGCCAGTAAAGAATTCCACGCCTTTGCCGTACTCGCCGTAGGCCATAACGATGACAATTAGGGTGCTAATACTAGTAAAAAATACAATTATAGGAGAGCGTACAGCGAAAGTAAGAACCCGCGCATAGATAGCAGTGATGCCGCCAGTTTTAAGCGGATCACCTCCTTCAAGATTCTGCAGATAGGTTTTGTCGGCAGCGCTGGATTTGCCAATCAGTGCGCCAATAGTTGGAGCGAACAAGAGCGCGTAGAACAGCGAGCCAAATAACACTGCAAAGACAGTGATTGGAAGGTAGCTCATAAACTGTCCAGCAACGCCAGGCCAGAACATGATTGGTAGGAATGCGGCGAGTGTCGTAGCAGTGGATGCCAATATTGGCCAATACATCCGATCTACGGCGGCTCTATAGGCGTCACGAGCATTCAGACCTTCGGCCATCTTGCGGTCAGCATATTCGACCATCACGATGGCGCCGTCGATGAGCATACCGAGGCCAAGGAGTAGACCGAACATCACCATGAAGTTGTAAGTAAAACCAAGCAGTCGAATAATGATGAATGCGAAGAAGAAGGAAAAGGGAACTGCCAGAGTTACCAGCAGGCCAGAACGAACCCCAACGGATGCGATGACCACTATGAGTACTAGAACCATGGCCGTTGCCATGTTTCCCTGAAGCCCCATGTTCTGTTCAATAACCAGGGGTGCCGTGTTATTGATATAGGACACAACAACGGCAGGCGGCAAGCTGGGTCGTAGTTGCTGAACTACAATATCTATTTGCTCCATCGCCTCAGTTACGCTGGTGCCTTTACGCTTCATTACATTGAGCGAGATCGAGGCGGTGCCGTTGGCATAGGAATAGCGCGTCGCATCTTTAAAAGTACGTCGCACATCGGCGATATCTGAAACCGTTAATACACCGTCGGCGTTCGACGCGAGCGGCAGATTGAATAAGTCGTCGGCATTTTCGATAAGCCCAGGAACTTTAATCGAAAAACTTCCCTGCCCTGTATCCACCTGACCAGCCGGAATCAATCGGTTGTTGCTCGTTACGGTTTGTATTATTGAGGTGTTGGAAATTCCATAAGTCTCGAGTTTTGCGGGGTCAATTACGGCCTCTAACAGCTGCTCTCTATTACCAACCATTTCAGCTTCAAGAACGGTTGGCAGGATCTCTATCTCTCGCTGTAACTCTTCTGCGACTTGCAGCAATACACGTTCCGGTACGCCATCGCCGCCAACCGCGATCTGAACTACTGGCAACGTTGCCGCTGAAACTTCTTGGATCAGTGGTTCTTCAGTGTCTTGTGGGAATCGCGCCTTTGCTCTATTTATTGCTTCACGTACTTCGCTTAGAGCGTATTGAGACTCGAAGTCGATATCGAATTCGGTAACGATCGTTGCTGCATTCTCACTAGAGAAGGAGGTGATCTCCGTAATGCCATCGACAGTCTTCAATTCCAACTCGGCAGGTTTCGCCAGTAATCGCTCTGCATCCTCGGGTGATATGCCCTGATGTATTACTGTCTCTTATACACATCTGACGCTGCCGACGAATAGAGAGGTGTAGAT
>CAJXQP010000087.1 GCA_913058275.1 uncultured Gammaproteobacteria bacterium
CCGCCCCGAAGCGCGGCCGTAATCACTAGTCCGAAAATGCGGGCGGCCAAAACACAGCGCCGTGAGCACTGGCCGGTCCGGTCTCACCATGAGGCCAAACTTGACGGTCAAGCATCACACCGGATCCAAACTCGTCACCTGCGCCAAATCTCGGATCAATACTAAGCGTTGCCGTTGCCTCATCAAAGTTGAGGATCATTACTCGACGAGATAGATGCTCTCCATTTCCTGTTAACACGATTCGGCTGCCCGTTATGTCTGGCGACATCCAGTGGGGAAAAAAACCGGAACCCATTATCAATCGACTAACTTCAACTGGTTGCAAAGGATCATGGACGTCCAGTACAACAATGGCATTGTTATCTGGGTTTGTTTGAGATTGTGTTGTCTGTAGCCAATAGTTACCTGATCTCACCGGCAATGCGCAAATTTCTGCGCCTTCAAAACTGTGAACGAAATGAATTTCAGAATATGCGGCCGTTATATCCTCCAAGACAAACAAGCCACATCTAAGTGTATTGAACATAACGCTTTTACCATTAGCCATTAATCGTGCTTCGTAAGGATTTTGTCGCCACTGATCGGGCGCTTCGGGCATGGCTATGCTCGCTAACAATGTTAACGATGACAGCTCCCAAATTTGAATGTGCTCACCCAGGCCAGTTTGCAGCATATCAAAGTTGGTTGTCATGGCGCGGTCATGCTCGGGGGCCATTGTAAGGCCATAAGGCCGGATGAATATGTCTGGATCGCTGCTGTTCGCATCACCAGTCTGCACAACGTTTCCGTCGGTAGTCATTTCCACGAGCCCACCGGCAATTGGATTATCAAAATCTTGAGTTTGGAAAACACCAAGGATATTACCATTGCCTAATTCACTGAAGGTATGTGCGTAATTATAGTTGCCCTTGTTTTTGAATGTCTGAATAATTATTGGTGCAGCAGTATTGCGTGTGTCGAATATCGATGAACTATTCCCTTTATAGTCATTCGCGAACAAGAAGCCAGAACTGGGCAAAACTAAGGAGGTATGGTGCGCGCCTCCCCGAACGTCGGTTGTAGGGACAGTGGTCACAAGAGCCCCATAATTTTCAAAGTCGAGGTCAGAATTGATCACGCTTAGGAAATTAGGATCATCATTTTCATCTGGGTCAAATTGCCAGACATAGAGGTAACTTTCAGGCGAGGAAGACTCTTCATTTGACACGCTACCGCAGGCAGACAGGATGCTACTTGCGCCAAGCACTATGACAAAATTCCATTTGAGGTTCCAGCGTTTCATATTTAGAAGCTCCATAGATGTGTAGATGAATAAATGTGTAGATAAATAAATGGGTCAGGGAATAAATACAATAATTTCTGGCAACTGTTTATTTAAATAAATAAAGAATTGGTCACACAATCTACTGAAAATCCTTATGTCGGCGCCTGCCCTACCTATGTGCGGGTTTAGGGCATAAAACGCAAACCGAATCCTAGCAATTCTATCTCAAGCCGCTCAATCAATTATCGCCTCTACAACAACTACGAAAGGGCCCTTGTCGCTCTTCTCTCCCAGAAAGAAACACTCGCCTACAGGCATCGACTCGCTCTCCACAAATACCGACAGCGATTCTTCATGCTTAGTCGAGAAATTAAGACCAAAGTCCAACCCCTCATCAGTTGCGTCTAGCGTTTTTTTGGCAGAAGTTTTCCCAGCAATTTCGATAAAGCGCTGCGCATAAATATCGGCGAGTAGCACGCTGCCTGCAGTAGCGGTATTGCAAATGCCTCGCATTGTTTTCCTAACATCTGCCTCCGACAAATACAGGGTGACACCTTCCCATAGAAAGAGTGTTTTCTTACTTGTATCGAAACCAGACTCTATCAATCTCCCCATTGCATTCTCATTGGTAAAATCGACACTCACGAAAGTCACATGCTCAGAGGCTATGCCTGATGATTCCAGAGTGGCTAGCTTATGTGTCTGCACACTCGGCTGGTCGAGTTCGAAGAACGAAAGATTTTTACCTTGCAATTTCCCATAGGCCCCCATGTCATAACCCGCGCCCATCACAACCAACTGATCCACTTGTTCTACAACTCGCTCGATTACACGATCGAAATACAGCGTTCTCTCTACAATAAGATCAACAATGGCCTCTGCGCCGAGTGCCGGCACACGCGGGTATAGAGCAACCCCTCCAGAAATCTTATACTTTACCCACAGCGGGAGAGAGTAAGCCAAAGTCCAAATAGAGACGTATTCGGCAATGCTGCCGCGAGACTTGCCGTTGCCTCATCCTTACGCATACCAAATACGTGCATCGTCCATCGACCGTTTATTACCTCTATCGCAGTCATGGAGAGACCGAGCTTCTTGCTGACCACTATTTGTTTGTAGCCAACGAGCACTACCCCTAAAATTACGAAAGGTAGAAAGAGGATCTGCAATGGAACATAAATGATCCAGCTCAAAATGTTCATTCTCGTATCCTCTACTAATTGATGATGACTAATTTAACCCAAAGGGGCAGTGTGATCGACCCTCAGCGAATCCTTGCACCGAGAGTAGCAATCGCGGCGCAGCTTCAGCTTATCTTAAAACCGCTATAGCCTTGTTTTACAACGCTTTCACACTTCTCTACATACGACGGATAACCCAAATAGGGCATAAAAATTCTCGGCTTTCCGGGGATGTTGGCACCGGTATACCAGGAATTGCAACCACTAGAATATATCGTGGTTTCGGTTATGTCGTTGACCAGCTCGACCCAAGATCCTTCGGCCGTCACCTCGGCTTCTATTCTCTGCTTCGAGTTATCGCGCAGGTAACTGAGGCAACTGGCGATCCATTCCACATGTTGTTCTATAGCTACAATCATATTAGCAAGCACAGAGGGGCTTCCCGGGCCTGTTATTGTGAATAGGTTTGGAAAACCGCTGATTGTTAATCCTAAGTAGTTCTTTGGCCCACCCTGCCATTTCTCTTTAAGGCTAAGACCGTTGCTGCCTCGTATATCGATGTCTAACAGCGCGCCAGTCATTGCATCGAATCCAGTGGCGAAGATTAAGGTATCGAAACTAAACTCTTCACCTCTAGCAATAACTCCCCGCTCGGATATCTTATCGATTCCCACCTCCGCTATGTCTACCAGCGTCACGTTGTCGCGATTAAAGGTTCCGTAGTAATTGGTATCGACACACAAGCGTTTACAGCCAAGCACGGTTTTTGGGCACAGAAGCTCGGCCACCGCTTGATCTTTTACAATCTCGTGTATTTTGCTGTGCACAAAGGTTGCTGCTGTTTTATTGGCTTCGAGATTGCTGCCAATGTCATTGAAACTTGCAAGAAATGAAAGGCCACCCTCATTCCAACGTGATTGATAATAGGCACGGCGCTCATCACTTTCTAATTCGAGCGCAGAGACTGGATTGGGGTTGTTGTTGAGCGCCGCATAACGCTGTGAATTACTGCGTCTAAATTCGGCGTAGTTTGTTTTTACAGATTCTTCATATTCCTTATTGGTCGCTGCGTTGTGTGCAGGAATTGAATAACTTGCAGTGCGTTGAAAAACGGTCAAGGATTTGGCTTTTCCAGCAATTATAGGAATCGCTTGAATCGCCGAAGAACCAGTGCCAATGATGCCTACATCCTTACCTTCGAAATCTACTTCGTGTTTGGGCCAGTCGCCCGTGTGGAGGACTTCTCCAGCGTAGTTTTCCATCCCTTCGAATTTTGGAATATTAAATTTGGAGAGACAGCCCGTGGCCATAACACAAAACTGGGCTTCGAATTTTTCTTCATTGTGCGTGGTTAGTATCCAGCGCGAAGACTCTTGCAGAACCATTGAGATGACGCGAGTAGTAAACTGGATATCTCTACGCAAATCGAATCGATCAGCAACGTGATTGGCGTATTCTAATATTTCTGGTTGCGGCGCATACTTTTCCAACCAGCTCCATTCCTGCTGTAATTCTTCGGAGAATTGATAGGAATACTCTAAGCTGTTGACGTCGCATCTTGCGCCTGGGTAACGGTTCCAAAACCAAGTTCCGCCTACACCATCGCCGGCTTCAACTACTTTAACGGTGAAGCCTAACTCTCTAAGCTTGTGCAAGGCATACATACCCGCGAAACCAGCGCCAACAACTACAACATCGAACTTCTGCATTTTATTTTTATCCAATCCTACTAACTTAACTTATCTGACGCGCTCTAAACGCTTAATTCTCTCTTCTTGATTCTTAACAACATACGCAATCTTATAGTGACTCTGCGTACTTCGTGAGCAGTTAGCTGAGCCTTAACATGGATTGTCAGAAGCACGCTAAGGGCTTATAGTCACATAGACTTCAAATAAATAATACAGCTTCAAACAGTGGCGGCCCATGACAAAATCCTATGATAAAGACCTTGGGATGAATCAGCCAATTAGTCGGCGGAATTTCATCAATGGTTTTGCAGCGCCCCTAGGTGGAGCGCTCCTGATGCCCGGGCTTACGGGGTCCTCGGCGCAATCTTCCTCATCTGATGACTACTACCCGCCGTCGCAGCTAGGACTGCGTGGCAGCCATGATGGCTCGTGGGAAGTAGGACATCAGATGCGTGACCAGCGCGGCTGGGATCTATCGTTAGCCGGTGATACTGGCGAAGAATATGACCTGGTTATCGTTGGTGGCGGCATCAGCGGTTTATCTGCAGCGCATTTTTTCCTCGAACAAGCTGGAAGTGATGCTCGCGTACTAATCCTCGACAACCATGATGATTTTGGCGGCCATGCTAAACGCAATGAATTTCACTACAACGGTCGAATGATGGCGCTTAATGGCGGCACACTCAATATAGAATCTCCCGAACGTTACAACGCACCGTCCTTGAAATTACTCAAAGATATCGGTGTCGACCTTGATCGTTTTCTCAGCGACACGGCCCAGAGTCGCTCCATGTATAGGCGCATGGGCTTGGGCTCGTCCTATTTTTTTGATAAAGAAACATGGGGTAGCGACAAATTAGTAAAACGCGAAGGCTATGGCTACTCGGAGGATTTTCTCAATGAATCACCGCTGTCTGAGGTAGCCAAAGAAGATTTACACCGTCTCTATAGCGGAGAACTTCCGGATTACATGCCGGGACTATCATCTGATCAAAAGAAACAGCGATTGAGCAAAATTAGCTATACCGATTTCCTTTTGAATACTGTTGGCATAGACCCACAGGCTATGTGGTTTTTCAAGGACTCAGGAAACAGCAGTTTCGTTGTAGGTGCTGACGCTCTGCCGGCATTGTTCGCCTGGCAATCAGGAAATCCCGGGTTTTCTGGCATGGATTTAGACCCATCTGAGGAAGGAATGCTCGCAGATCTTCCCGGCGGTCATCATGGCCGCCAGCTACCCGGTGAAATCTCAGTTCATTTTCCAGATGGCAACGCCACAGTAACTCGACTCTTGGTGCGTAAACTAATCCCCGATGCCGTACCAGGACACACACAGGAAGATGTTGGTACAGCACGAGTCAATTACAGCTTGTTAGATAAGAGCAATCAATCCACCCGTATCAGGCTTAATAGCACTGTGGTGCACGTTCGTCATCAAGGCAGTGGAGCAAACCGGTCAGTTGAAGTGAACTACGTGAATAACGGCCTCACTCATAAAGTCCGTGGCAAAGCTTGCGTGATGGCTTGTTGGAATACCGTTATTCCTCACCTAGTTCCAGAATTGCCTACCCAACAGAAAGAAGCTTTGGCCTATGGCACGAAAGGCCCCTTGGTATACACGAGTGTTGGTATCAGAAATTGGAAAGCGTTCGAGAATTTGGGCATTAACCGCATCTATACTCCTTCGATGTATCACTACAGAGTGCTGTTAGATGAAGCCGTAAGTTTGGGTGATTTACGCCATGCTGAATCCCCCGATGAACCGATAATATTAAGTCTGGCTCGTTACCCTGCCGCCCCAGGATTGCCTAAAAAGGAACAGCTCATAGAGGGTAGACGGGAACTGCTCAATACAAGCTTCGAATTTTATGAACGCAGTATTCGTGACCAACTCGGCCGGGTATTGGGTGGTGGTGGCTTCGACCCGGGACGAGATATTTTCGGCATTGCAGTAAATCGTTGGCCCCACGGATATTCTTATACCTACAACACACTTGATGAACCATGGGACTGGGTATTTACTTCATCCGACGAGCGACCCTGCGTGGTTGGCAGACAGCCCTATGGGCAAATAACTATTGCCAATGCGGATGCTGCTGCAAGCCCCCATACGGATGCTTCAATCCTAGAAGCGCATCGTGCAATAGAAGAAGTCATGAGTTTTATTTAGTCGAAGACACTAATTCGACACTATACTGGCCCAATTCGCATCCAAAAAAAACCAGCTCTCGCTGGTTTCTAAAATTCTTCGACTGGCCTAGTGAGACGAGAACAACTACTGCTCACTCCCCTCTTCACCATCAACGTCGACATCACCATCAACGATCCCATCCTTCTCCTTCTGGATCCGCTGATAAATCTCTTCGCGATGCACCGCCACTTCTTGTGGAGCATTCACCCCAATCCTTACCTGATTTCCCTTCACTCCCAAGACGGTAACTGTTACCTCGTCTCCGATCATCAATGTTTCGCCTATCCGGCGTGTGAGTACTAACATTGTAATCCTCCTTTAGTTCATTCCTTTGTGCTGTCCGTGTTTACTATTACAGCGTAGCTAGCCAATGCATACCAGCAATTTACAATATCCCAGAACCTTAGGCTATCGCGGTTTATTAAATGAGGCTTTGATCGAGGTCTCTTTACTATCCATCAAGTGAAGAGAGACAAACCGAACCGCTGCCGCTAAATCCCTGAAATCACCGGGGCAAAGCATCGTTAGCTACTAGTATCTGCCTTAATTTGGTGCATGCCAACTAATTCAGCTAATTTTGTTAGCTATGGCAATTGAGTACTAGGAATCGCTACCCTCGCTGTAGTCGGGATCACCAAGATCAAAGGCGCTATGTAGTGCGCGTACAGCCAACTCAAGGTATTTTTCCTCTATCACCACGGATATTTTTATCTCTGAAGTAGTAATAATTTGAATATTGATGCTCTCATCGGCCAATGCTTTAAATGCCTTGCTGGCTATGCCTGCGTGTGAACGCATGCCTACACCAACAACGGATACCTTGCCGACCTTCCGGTCCACTAGCACCTCACGTGCCTTCAGCGATGTCTTCAATTCATCGAGAATCTTCTTGGTTCTATCGCATTCGCCGCGTTTAACGGTAAATGTTATATCGTTCGTTCCATCTTCCGCTGCGTTCTGCACAATCACATCGACTTCAATTCCGGCAGCGCTAACCGGGCCGATTACTTGATAGGCTACACCCGGCACATCAGGCACTCCAGCAATGGTGAGCTTCGCCTCATCTCGCTCAAAAGCGATTCCAGCAATAGTGGGGTCTTCCATTTTTTCATCTCCCTCTAAACTAATCAGGGTGCCAGGACCCTCTTCAAAACTTGATAACACCCGCAGCGGCACCTTGTATTTACCTGCAAATTCAACTGCGCGAATCTGCAGAACCTTAGCACCTAGACTAGCGAGCTCCAGCATCTCTTCAAAAGTAATACTGCTTAGCAACCTAGCATCTTCCACAACTCTTGGATCAGTCGTGTAAACACCCTTTACGTCAGTATAGATTTGGCATTCGTCAGCTTCCAACGCTGCAGCCAAGGCTACTGCAGTGGTGTCTGAGCCACCTCGACCGAGTGTTGTAATATTGCCGTGCTCATCCGTGCCCTGAAACCCGGCAACTACGACAACATTCCCCTGCTCTAACTGTGCATGAATACGCGTACCGTCTATCTCGCGAATCCTAGCCTTCATATGGGTATTACACGTTAATATTTTCACCTGAGCGCCAGTAAATGACCGCGCGCCAAACCCGCGCTTTTCTAGCGCCATGCTCAACAGGGCAATAGTAACCTGCTCTCCGGTAGACAGAAGTACATCCATCTCTCGCGGAGTCGGATACTCCATGATGTCTTTAGCCAGCGCAATTAAGCGATTGGTTTCACCGCTCATTGCTGAAACAACAACCACGACATCGTCGCCACGTTCGCGAAAGCCAACGATCTTGTCAGCCACCGCTTCGATACGCTCGACAGTGCCGACGGATGTGCCGCCAAATTTTTGAACAATCAATGCCATAACAAACTATTCCAATTACTAACTTATGTTCTTGCACACACGTGGATTAAGCACCCAGCGTATAGTCCTACAACCTTTCTTCCAACCACGGTTTAACGCTTGCCGCCGCAGCAGGTATGGCCGAAATATCACTACCGCCAGCCATAGCCATGTCGGGACGACCTCCGCCCTTTCCGCCAACCTGAATGGCAACCATGTTCGCCAAGTCGCCAGCTTTTACTTTGCCTACCAGGTCTTTGCTAACACCAGCAACGATACTCACTTTGCCCTCTGCTCCGGACATCAACACAACAACAGAGCTTCCCAGCTTGTTCTTTAATTGATCCGCCGTGTCACGTAAAGTCTTCGAATTGAAGCCCTCAACCACAGCAATTAGCACCTTAACGCCGGCGATTTCTTCTGCCTGAGAAGCAAGGTCACTACCCGCACTCGATGCCATCTTCGACTTCAATTGCTCAAGTTGTTTCTCCAAGGCCTTGGTATTGTTCGCAAGCTGCTGGACCTTGTCGAGCACGTCGTCACTATTCGACTTTACAATTTCACAAACCTTTCTCAACGTTTGCTCTTCTCTCTCGATGAGTGCTAGTGCACCTCTGCCGGTAACAGCCTCTATACGACGTACCCCGGAGGAGATACCTGTTTCAGAAACTATCTTGAACAAGCCAATATCACCGGTGCGCTGTACATGCGTGCCGCCACAGAATTCAACCGAATAGTCTCCGCCCATGGAAACAACTCGTACTTCATCTCCATACTTCTCACCAAATAGTGCTAGGGCGCCCTTTTCTTGCGCTTTCTCGATAGGCAAGACTTCCTTACCTACAGGTGAGTTTCTAAGTATCTCGCCGTTCACTTGATTCTCAATATTGCTCAGCTCTTCATTCGAGACCGGTGCGGTGTGTGAGAAATCGAAGCGCAGCCTGTCAGCATCAACGAGTGAGCCTTTCTGCAAAACATGTTCGCCAAGTACGCTTCGTAGCGCCGCGTTCATCAGATGCGTAGCACTGTGGTTCAAGGTGATGGCAGCACGCGCCTGGACAGCTACTGACGCCATAAGTTGCTCCCCTACGCGCAGTGCACCGCTGCGTAGCACGCCTCTATGCACGAAGGCATCGCGCTGCTTCTGCGTATCCAAAACTTCGAACGAAGCATTTTCACTCGTGAGCATACCGGTGTCGCCTACCTGACCACCCGACTCTCCATAAAACGGAGTACTGTCGAGAAGCAATAACACCTCATCGCCTTCGATCGCACTCTCGACCTCGATCGAGTCGGCGAAAATGGCTAGCAACTTCGATGTGCCTTCTAGGTTTTCATAACCAATGAAATCGGTAGTCTCACTGTTAGCAATCTCAAGCTTCGCTACGGAGCCAAAATTGCTGGCAGCGCGTGCCTGATCCTTCTGCACTGACATGGCCGCATCGAAGCCATCCATGTCTAGTAATAAATCGTGTTCTCGAGCGACATCCGCTGTAAGGTCAACAGGAAAGCCGTAAGTATCATAAAGGCGAAATACTGCCTCGCCGAGAATGATTTTTCCATCTAGATCTGCAATCGCCTTCTCTAGTATGGACATGCCATTTCCTAGTGTGCGAGAAAATTGTTCTTCCTCTGCTTTCAGCGCTTTCTCTACAATCTGCTGCTTCTGCGCAAGTTCGGGGTAGGCTTCTCCCATCACTTCGACCAAAGCGGCAACGATCTTATAGAAGAAGACATCTTTCACGCCGAGCTGGTAGCCATGTCGAACGGCACGTCGAATAATTCGTCGCAGCACATAACCTCTACCCTCGTTTGAAGGAAGAATGCCATCCACAATTAAGAATGAGCAAGACCGTATATGGCTGTCTCTTATACACATCTCCGAGCCCAC
>CAJXQP010000088.1 GCA_913058275.1 uncultured Gammaproteobacteria bacterium
GTGTATAAGAGACAGGCATGGAGTCCTACTTCACCTGTTGTCAGGTCCAATTCCTGATCGAATTCTTGTTTTAAATCTACAATGCCATCGAGTCCAAAATCCTCGATGCGTAGCCCGTTCGCTGCATCTAGGGCAATCATCTGGTAGCCAGGCGTCACATAAATGATTCGTCCTTTTTCGCTGCCATCATCCCACCATGCCAGTCCGCGGCCTGACAACCGACGGGGAGCGTTGGAAGCGCGCTCTCCCTCATCGAGTCGGGACATCCAGAGCATTTCTCCTGTCTGCGCATCCAAAGCAACAACAGCTCGCCTGTTTCCGGCAGTGGTATAGATTGTTCGATTGACCATCAGCGGCGTTGATTGAAAATTGAATTCTGGACTAGGGCCAAAGTTACTCGTGTCGAATTCCCAAGCTAGCGCTAACTGGCTGAAGTTTTCACCATTGATTGTGTCCAGCGGAGAATAACGGGTGCTCGCTAGGTCGCCTCCATAGGTGCGCCACTCCTGATCCTGAGCCTGCGAGTGACTGAATGCGCTGAGTGACAAGAGGATGGAGGAGAAAGCTAACTGCGTAGATATTTTGTGGAAAGTACTGCGGGTGAATGGCATGAACTGTTCTCTCAATATTTCTGGCAGAAACTACTAGCGATTCACAGCTGCCCGATTACTTATCGCAATATCTCAACGACTTGATTGCGCCCCGATCTAGCGAGGCGCAATCAATCTTCAGCCACGACTGCAGAATTTATCAGTCACTGCCTGCAAGGGAGCGTTTCTGCTTGGCTTCTCTTTCGGCAACCATAATCTCAAAGCCCTCATCGTCAAGGTGAGTAACGGCGATCCAGGCGTGTGTCATTTCATCGCCGGTGCGACTGCCGCCCACAACCCACATATCAGGATCCGGATTATTGGGGTTGTCGGCCGTATTGTCATACCACTGCTTCAATACTAGAACTGCACCTGCTGGAAGCAGTGGAGCAACATCGGGTTCATAGATATGGTTGTGATGCCAAGTAGCGCTCCATTTGGAGATCTGGCTGACCGGCTCTGTACGGCCGGTTTCGGGATAGAAAATCTCCAGAGAGGCGGCGTTCATGCGCAGGTGGCCATGGGGCTGGAAACTATCGATGCGCACAGGATGGTCAAAGGTGTGGAAGCCCTGCGTCATTTGATAGCCGTTAGGTGGAATTATAAGATCTTCCTGTTGCTCGATACGGTAGTTTGTCAGGGTCTGTCTGTAGACGCCTTCCTGCTCGCCGAATTCTTCATCGTGGAACCACAGGCCAATTTCAACCACGTTGTCCTCGATCATCGCGCCTTTGGCGGTTGCACCAACGCCACCGGGGAAATTATGAATATTCCATTGTATTTGTGCGCCGGGAGGCAGAGTCCTACAGACATCACCAGGCACTTTCTCGCCCCATTTGCCCATGGCGTATTCAGTGAGCATGCCATCTCGGCGAAGGTCACCGTATTCGTCTTCGACAAAGATGATTGAATTTGCGTGGTGGACTACCGCCGCTGCATCTCCGCGAGGCTTCACTTGAACTGCCTTAATGCAGCGCTCGGCAACTGCCGCAGTTAATCTGGGGTCAACAATCTCTCTTATCCACAGGTCATTACCGGTAGCGGGGACATCATAGGAGGATGAAGGCACGATCAGATCCGGCGCGCCAAGTTCAGCTTCGAAGTTCCATTGGCTTGGAGTTTTCACCTGAGCAACAGGTGCAATAACGTCAATATCGCCTCGAGGGGAGCCAGCATTCACCCAGGCCACGATGGTATCGATATCGTCCTGTTGCATGCGCCAGTCCCCAACTAGCTCCTGGATGCCAATGCCGTGGTCATAGGCATAGGGAGGCATTTCTCGATTTGCCACCTTCAGTTGAATCAGCGGAGCCCAGGGGCGTACCTGATCAAAATTAGTGAGCTGCATCGGGCCGATGCCGCCTTCCTGGTGACACACGACGCAATTCTCATTGATGATTTGCGCCACGTGCTCGTTGTAGGAAATCTGATCTTGGGCGAATACACTCTGGAGCCCAAGCACAGCAAAGGCTGCGAGCGTTAATTTGATAAGTTTCATATGCATTCCCTCTAGCGGAGATCATCTGAGCTGAGTTTGTAAGGCTTCTCTAAGTTACTGCCATTTAGCATAACCCATTTTTAACTAGAATTTCCAAGACAAGTCTCGGACTTGTCGTCACATTTCTGTTGCCAATACTGGATAATTCTTGGCTTCTAAGATAGTTTTTCGATTCCATTGCCCCGGTGCTCATTCATGAAAACGACTAAAACATTAGCTCTGCTACTATACTCTTTATTTATCTTGTCTTCTGCCGCGCACGCTGCGGAGCCAGCCAACATCACTGTCACTCGCCTTGGCGATGCTCCCATCATCACTCCCGAAATGGATACTCGAATGGGTGGCAATATCCAAGGCCCCACGTTGATCAAGGTGCCCAATTGGGTAGAGAATCCGCTAGGCAACTACTATCTGTATTTTGCCGATCATCGTGGCACCTACATTCGCATGGCCTACGCCGAGGAAGTCACTGGCCCGTGGATCGTGCATTCACCAGGTTCCTTAAAGCTCGAAGACTCATTCTTCCCCACTACTTGCCCGCCCTGCTCACATAGGCCAGGTAGAACCGGAGCCCTGTATGCTCATATTGCATCACCTGACGTACAAGTGCGGGAAGACCTTCAACAAATAGTGATGTATTACCATGGCCAAAGTGAAGGCAGACAATTCACACGTGCAGCTGTGTCTGAAGACGGCATTCACTTCGAAGGCAGAGAGGAAGATTTAGGTCGCGCCTACTTTCGCGTGATAGAGCACGGGAATTTTCACTATGCCATGAGCATGCCAGGTTACCTTTTCCGCTCTCGCGACGGCTTGACGAATTTCGAGGCGGGCCCCCAATTTTTTACCCCTAACATGCGTCATTCAGCTCTGCTGATTCGAGATGGACGCCTCTATGTATTCTTCACTAATCGGGGCGACGAACCGGAACGCATAATGCTTTCTACGATCGAGTTAAAAGATGACTGGAATGAATGGACTGCAAGTGAGCCGATAGAAGTAATGCGGCCTGAAATGGATTACGAAGGAGCCGATTTGCCTTTGGAAGCTTCAAGAGGAGGCTACATCGATGAGCGGGTTCACCAACTCAGAGATCCAGCCATCTATTCCGAAGATGACAAAACCTATCTACTCTATTCAGTTGCGGGTGAGAGCGGCATCGCCGTCAGCGAAATTAATTTTACTGATTGATAGCTATCGTTAAATTACTGCATCGATTACCGCTATAGTTAAGAAATCTTACAATAACAATGGAGACCCCATGAATTCTCGCCGCCACATATCGATCCTGATTACTCTGCTGCTAATGTGCTTCCCTTTCATAAACACGCAAGCTCAAACCACGCTATCACCTACGGATCATTGCCGGGATTTTTCGGCGGATGCGATCGTCACCTTTGCCGATCCAGACTTAGCGGAAGTTGTTCATGAAGCGATAGGTTTGGATACGCGGACAGCACTAACCTGTGGACAAGCAGCCAAGTTAGAACAACTGATTGTGGGGACTACCATTGAGCGCGTAGTTTACGGCGGCACCTTACGACCCTCGCCAGAAAAACCTTTCGAAAGCCTGGAGGGAATCCAGAACCTTACAGGCCTAACCAGACTCAACCTGATCAATCGACTCATTACTGACATTAGCCCCCTTCGCACTCTGACTAATCTCGTTACCTTGAACTTGCATACTAATTGGTTCAGCGACCTTAGCCCGGTAAGTGAACTGACCAATCTCGAACAGCTTATCGTCAGTGAGAACCCGATCTTCGATATTAGCCCATTGGCGAGACTAACTAAGCTTCGAAGACTGCATGTACATGGCCTGTATCCCCAGCAACTCCAACATTATCTCGATATGGACGATGGACGCGACCCTAACGTAGTATTCAATGGAATCACTGATATCAGTCCGCTTGCGAGGCTCACCGAAATGCGCTTGCTGCGCATTCACCTCAATGCTATTTCTGATATTAGTGCGCTGGCCAATCTCACCAAACTCACCCATCTGCGTATTTATGAAAGCCAAATTAAAGACATTAGTGCGCTAGCGAATATGAATGAACTGACTTTATTGTGGGCTAACAACAACCAGATAGAAGACCTTAGCGCACTAAGAGGTAAGCCGGCCCTGGTGCAACTTAGCTTGGATGGCAACACCATCTCCGACGTTAGCCCTCTTCAGGACATGATAGGCGTGAGATATCTGTTTCTCAGCAACAACAATATTGAGGACATCGCGCCGCTGCGTAGACTCAACGCATTGCAGGTCCTACGTTTAGAGAACAACGACATCACTGACGTGAGCGCCCTCGCCGGCCTAAATCAGCTTAGAGAGTTGAGTCTAGCTCAGAACTGGTCCCTCTATAATGTACAACCACTGCTATTGAACGAGGGCATCGGTGAAGGCGACGAACTCGACCTACGCTTCACCTATACTCCTTGCTCCGACATGGACGCTTTTGCCAACTTGGGAGTCAATCTGCTCAGAGTCACTGCGATAAATGGCTCAGCCTGTGATGGTCGAAGGCTGGAAGATGATCAGAACTTCTGAACCTATCAAATTGGCCAGAGTTTGAAATATTTCCAGCATTCAAACAAGACAATAGTGCTTTAGTATTTAGACGGAACCCAAGCAAGGAATATAGTAATGAAACATTTTTTTAGAAACTTATCTTTAACTGCACTGTCGCTCGCCCTTTGCTCTGGTGCTTGGGGCCAACAAGTTCTACAACCCTCTGACAATTGTCGAGACCATACTGCTTCTGACATAGTGACCTTTGCAGATGCCGTGCTGGAAAGTGAAGTGCGTGAGGCTTTATCCCGAGGGCAACAGGACACTCTTAGCTGTGGCCAAGTAGCGCAATTAACCAATCTGGATGCTTCTGGTGTGGGCGCTAGACGATCGGTTTCAGGGTCTCCTGAATGGAGAGACCCTGAACATCTGTTTCATGACCTTTCCGGAATTCAGAACCTCACAGGCTTAACCGACCTCGCTCTACGAAACCGCGGCCTCTCCGACATTAGCCCACTGGCTGGCTTGACCGACTTGATAAACCTAAACTTACACACAAACTGGATTTCTGACATCAGCCCTCTGCGTGGTTTGACCAAGCTGGTCAGGTTACGTATCGCCGAGAATCCCTTGACCGATATCAGTGCCCTAAGTGAGCTTACCGAATTGAGAGTGCTTCGGATGCATCGCCACGGAGACTTCATCGGCGGACAAAACCCTAGAACGCATATGGGAGCAACAGGCTTACTCTTTACTAACGCCGTTACCGACATTAGTCCGTTGGCAAAACTTACCAACCTTGTAGACCTTAATATTCACACGCAAGACATAAGCGATCTGACACCACTGAGTGGTTTAACTTCTCTTATTGAACTGCGATTAGCGGCAAACTCATTTACCGATCTCAGCCCGCTACGTGGGCTCGCTACTTTGCAGTATCTCGAACTCACGGGTAACGACATAACCGACATTACCCCGCTTAGTGGACTAACAAACCTGATGCAGCTCGATCTTCGATTCAACTCTGAATTAGGCAATATTCAAGCGCTGTTTGAGAACCCCGGCATTGGCTCAGGGGATATTGTCGAGCTAAGACACACTAATGTGTCGTGCGCAGACCAGGCACTACTGGCAGAAAAAGGCGTGGAGGTTCGCACTGAACTGTTTTCATCTTGCGCCACGGCCACCAGACAAAGATAAAAACTGGTAGCTGTATCGGCAATATGGGGTTTGAGAAAATATTCATCGCTCTACAATCCCATTGAAGAAATGAACCGCGGGGGTCAAAGTTCAACCCCTGCATTCCCCTTATTTCTCTCCCGTTTCACCGAATCACCAGTCCCCTTTTGCAATAATTTGCGGTAGTCTCTGGATTAACATCAATTCAATAAAAAGCGTCGAGGCGAGCAGAACATGAGCATAAAGCCCCTGAGAAACCTACCAGTAGTCTTTGTTTCCCTATTCGCGGCACTGGCCGTCAGCGTGGCCTCGGCCCAGGAGATCCCTTGGGCCTCAAGCGCCGAGGATGTGGGCATGTCCAGTGAGCGTCTCGAGCGCATCAATCAAGCCATGCAGAGGCATATTGATGCCGGTAACATTCAAGGTGCGGTAACTGTCGTGGCTAGGCGTGGAAAACTCGTGCACTTCCAGTCCCACGGCCTGATGGACGTTCCCAACAACCGGCCCATGACTGATGACAATGTTTTCATCATGATGAGCTCCACCAAACCGGTGCTTGGCGTTGCCGCTATGATGATGATAGAGGAAGGCCTAATCCGTCCTACCGATCCGGTATCAAAGTGGATTCCAGAATTCGAGAATATAGAAGTGGCGGTACTCGCGGACCCCTATGATGAAAACATCAGCCCGATGCGCATAGATCGTGAAAACCTCCCGGAATATCGACTCGTGCCCGCACATCGACAAATCACCGTGCATGACATACTCACCCATACCTCCGGCTTGGCAAGCAGCGGTCTAGGCTCTGCTATCTCAACACAAGCCGATCGCAGCCCGGGCGCAACGCTGGCAAACACGGTGCCTAAGTACGGCAGTTACGCGCTTGATTTCCAACCGGGTACGCGCTGGCAGTACAGTGGCGGCACGGCACTGGATGTGGTTGCCCGCATCATCGAGATTGAATCCGGCCTACCCTTCGACCAGTTCGTGAAGGAGCGCATATTCGAACCCCTAGGCATGAACAACACCTGGTGGAACGTGCCGGAAGAATACGCGGACCGCCGAGTAGTAATCTCTGATCGCGACATGGCACCCTTCTTCGATGTACCTGACACGACATACTTCTCCGGTTCCTACGGTTTCAATAGTACCGCTGCAGATTACCTGCGCTTCGAACAGATGCTGGTTAACGGCGGTGAGCTATTCGGCAATCGTCTTTTAAGCCCGCGCACGGTTCGCATGATGGGCAGCAACCAAGCGGGCGACCTCTATGAAGGAATAAGACGGAATGTCAGGGGGCAGGGATTTGGCTATACCGTAGCCGTGGTAGAAGATCCAATAGTATCCAATACACGACGCAGCTCAGGCGCCTTTGGTTGGGGCGGCGCATTCGGCACCCGCTCCTATACCGATCCAGCGGAAGAGCTAACGGCAGTTATCATGCTGCAGCAGCCCTACGGACCTGCACAGAGTGACTTTGAGAATGCCGTGCAGCAGGCGATTATTGACTAGCAATCAAAGGGGTCAGGGAACTTTGATCCGAAAATTTCTCCACCGGAATCCTATGGCGCTTGTACCCATTGGATTCGGTGATGCAGCAAATTTTTGACTGTTTGAGAGTTAACTTGGCAGCACCCCATTTATCATTCAAGCTGCCTACAGAAGCTTCTTCAGACTTCCCTAGCCGCTGAGGCTAATCGGTAACTCTTTGCCATTGACGAGAATAGCGACCTTGGTATCTTTGGTTTCTGTTTCGATTCGAGACAAGTAGTCAATATTCTGTCATTCGCCTTTCAATTTTATCTAGGCATTGCTATTCGTGTCGCAGTGCTTCCACGGGGTCCATATCCGCTGCGCGGATGGAGGGATAGATGCCGAAGATCACACCGATCAGTGCCGAGATTGAAAATGCCAAGATCGGGGCGAGCGGCGTGACAATAGTGGTCATGCCCCAAAACGCGGAGATGATAAAAGGAATGGCAATTCCTAACACCACACCAATGAGACCACCCACACCCGAAAGAATAACCGCCTCGACCAGGAACTGCATGATGATGTCTTTACGCTTAGCACCGAGCGCGCGACGTATGCCAATCTCTCTGGTTCTCTCGGTTACACTGGCGAGCATGATATTCATGATGCCGATGCCGCCTACCAGCAGTGAGATGCCGGCGATGGCTCCAGCTACGATCTGATCACGAAGCGCACTCTCCTCGGCCTGCCGCAACAGAGCGAGTGGCACCTCTATTGCGTAGTCGATATCCTTGTGCCTACGCTGCAAGATTTGATCAATGATCTCACCGACCTCGATGACCCCATCCTGCCCTTCAACCTGAATTATCGCTTCGTGCAATTCGACAGTCTCTGATTCGACGCCACCTGCCGTCTGCCGTGTAGTTGTTTCACCGAAACGACTCTTAGACGAGGTGAACGGTATAAAAATTCGGCTAGGTGCGGAATTGGAACTGCCTGCCTGATTTTGGCCGAGGTTCGAAAAACCCTCAGACTCCATGATGCCCACAATATTGTAATAGTCGCTGTCGATTCGTATGGTCTTGCCTAGCGGGTTATCTATGAGAAACAGCGCCTGTGCTACTTCATCGCTAAGCACGACGACATTGCCATGATCGCGCAACTCCGACTCACTAAAGAAGCGTCCAGCTCGTAAGTTGTAATTACGCGAAACGGGGTAGTCCACCGACGTACCAACCACGTCGGTGTTCATATTGAGTCCGCCGTTCCACACATTCTTCTTAACAATACGCGAAGCTATGACATTGCTGATGCCAGGAATTGAATTAAGGATGGTTGTAATGTCCGCCGTAGTTAATCCGTAGACGATAGCCTGGGGCGGACCGAAGCCGCTGCGACTACTCTCCTCCACCTCTGCAGGCTTCACGCTCTTGACGAGTATATTGCTCGCGCCTAAGTCGCGGAATTGCTGCTGCGCCTCGTAGCTTGCACCCTCGCTCACTGCCAGCATGGCGATCACAGCGGCCACACCAATTACTATGCCTAGCACCGTAAGCAGAGATCGCAGCCCATGAGAATAAATACTCTTGATGCCCACTTCGGTGATTTTCTTGAAGCGAACGAAATTGAATCCAGTAGCAAGACTAGGACTTCTGTTCGGACGCGAAGCTGTTTTAGGAGGGTTAAGCGTTGCGTCTGTCATCGCTCTCCACCAACCCATCGCGCAGTCGAACCAAGCGCTGCGATCTTTCCGCCATTTCATCTGAGTGTGTCACCATGATCAGCGTCTTACCTTGGTCGTGAAGCTCATCGAATAAATTTAATATTTCGGCCCCTGACTTAGAGTCGAGGTTTCCCGTGGGCTCATCCGCCAAGATGATTAGCGGGTCGACTGCCAATGCACGTGCGATCGCTACGCGCTGCTGCTGTCCGCCAGAGAGCTCAAACGGCTTATGATCGACCCGGTCGTCTAAGCCAACGCGAGCTGCTAGCCCCATGGCAATCTCTTGACTGTCTTCCTCGGAGTAGCCCTGATAGAACAGGGGCATCTCGATATTTTCTAAGACGTTTAATTGCTGAATAAGATTGTAGGACTGAAAGATGAACCCGAGCCTAGCGCCTCGGATGCTAGACAGCTCATCGTCTTCCATCTTCGAAGTGTCCTGGTCACCGAGGAAGTACTTACCTTCAGTTGGCTGATCCAGGCAACCGAGAATATTCATCAGCGTCGACTTACCGCAACCGGAAGGACCCATGATGCTGATATAGTCGCCTTGATAGAAATCGAGGCTGATTCCGTGCAGCACCTCAACCGAGAGCGCACCCATATAATAAGTCTTACGAATATCATCCAGGCTCGCGACAATACCCTGTCCGCGAATTGCGGTGGCATCACTGCCGGTACTTTCAGATGATTCGGTCTCAAGCATAATTTAGCTCTGTATTGGTCGGGGTTTCTACTAATGCAGCTTATGCGCCCGAAGCATCTCTCAGGCTTTGCTGTGGCGGAAGCAGAAGTACTTCCTCGCCCGCTTCCAATCCACTTAGGATTTCGATATATGAATCGGAGAAGGTGCCTACCTCGATTTCTCGACGCTCTGCCCTACCGCGGTTAGAAACATAGACAACGCGCTTGTCGTCATAGTAAGTAACTGCCTGAATAGGCACATAGACAACATCTTCGAGGCTTCGCACTAAAATATCTGTCTCTTATACACATCTGACGCTGCCGACG
>CAJXQP010000089.1 GCA_913058275.1 uncultured Gammaproteobacteria bacterium
CCACTGTATGGATAAGTCGCGAATACATTTCGATCTGTCTGCGACCTAATACGCGAACGGAACCGGGCTCACAGACTCGCGACTTATCGTTGCGATCGACGTCGGTACACATCGACAATTCCGATTCGTCCTTATCCGAGTTGAGCAGTGTCTTAATTTGATTCGCATCATCGATAGCATCGGTTCCCCGTTTTATAGTTCCAGATATCGGGCAAGTCTCGATTTGAGATCCATCGACACGAACGAACATCTCCGGTGATG
Organism: uncultured Gammaproteobacteria bacterium; assembly: GCA_913058275.1. Classification (GTDB taxonomy): domain Bacteria; phylum Pseudomonadota; class Gammaproteobacteria; order Pseudomonadales; family Pseudohongiellaceae; genus UBA9145. The sequence goes on from CAJXQP010000089.1 coordinate 262, forward strand.
GATTACTCTGTTTTAGCCGTTTGAATACTGCTGCAGGGCTGTCATTGCAGGGCTCAAAGAAGACTTGGCCGGGAACGACCTCGAATAGATCCCCGCGACGAAACACTCCGGTGGTTTCGGAGAATTCATCAGAATCCCACCCTCTGCAGACAAATTCATAGCTATGGCAGAATGTCTTCTCAATGCGATGATCTGACACCGTGATTTGATCCGGCAGATACAGCACCAAATCTCTACCTTGATCACTGCGCGATTGATGACGAATAACGTCTTCGAATTGAAATCTCAGGTCGTAGCCGAAGGCTCCGAACAGTCCTAGATAAGGATCACTAGGACTGGAGAAACAAGACACAATTTCTCTAAGCACGGAGAATAGGCTCGACTTTCTGCTACGCATCTCTTCCGCGAACTCTTCTGGCTCATCACTCACGTTTACCAAGATGGACTTCTGCTTCACATCCATGGATGCAATGGCAGCGCAGTTTTGTAATGCACGGTGAATCTCAGGCAGGAGAATTTCTCCCCGAACATTCAATGCGGCGATCTCTAAGTTTCTATCCTTGCCTGCTATCTTTAGCGGGGGATTAACGAAGCCAATATCCCAGCGCGTGTAGCGGCCTGGAAATTCGAAGCTAGAGGCGAGCAATACACCCGGCGATTCATCCAGCGAATCCGCAAGCTGATCGATGGCTGTGGCATAGTCCAACTGCGAAGTAAGACGACGAACTTGTACACCGCTAGCACAGCGGTATTGGATGTGATTACTGATTGGCATTACCAATTCCTCTTAATCCGTTATGACGGTAAGAGCTATGGCGAGGGATATTTTTGAAGAGCAATAGACCGCCATAACTCTCGGCGGCCATAGAAGGGAAACTTAGATGTTGTTCTCCTGGCTACCTGTAGATTCAGGCCACCAGAAATAAAATCGTGTATTCATAGGGGCGCGATAATGCGCCAGCGCCAAAATGATGTCAATCGAAACCCTCTATATTTAAAATTCACTCCTAATTAGTTCATGTTTATCAGATAGTTAAAAAACAGAAAAGCAGATCTAAAAACGCGCAATATCACTACTTGCATGGACAATGGCCAACATTGATAATCGCTACAACAGACAGAGTTGTTACGTCACATCAAAGCAAGGGCGTTTCATTTTAAGCTAACAACACAATAACTAGAGAGAGAATCTCCATGCAAAAATTTTCGATTCGTCTTATCGCTCCACTTCTTCTGTTACTACTTTCGACTGCCAGCATCGCGGCCGATTTCGATCGCGCACGTCCTGAACGCTTAGGCATGTCTTCGGATCGGCTCGAACGTCTTGATGCGGTCCTCAAGTCCTACGTCGACAATGATCAATTAGCCGGGCAAGTGGTCTTGGTGCTACGCAAAGGTAGAATCGCCTACTCGAATGCGAATGGTATGCAAGACATTGCCGCCGGAATTCCCATGAGTCAGGACACGATGTTTCGTATCGCCTCACAGACCAAGGCGATCGTCAGCACCGGCATCATGATCCTGCATGAACGTGGCGAATTAGATATTAGTCACCCTCTTGAACGCTATATACCTGAATGGGAAGATATGCAGGTGGCAGTGTCAAACGACAACGGCGGCTACAGCCTTGAACCCTCCAGACGCTCTATTACTCTGCGCAACCTATTAACCCACACTGGCGGCATGAGTTATGGCAGCGGACCAGCCGCCGATAAGTGGGAGGAAGCAGGCTTTCAAGGTTGGTACTTCGCAGACCGTAGTGAACCGGTTGGCGATACCATTGCCCGCATGGCTTCCCTACCTCTAGATGAACACCCGGGTGAGCGTTGGATATACGGTTATAACACTGACATCTTGGGCGCCGTTATCGAAAAGGCCAGCGGCATGGACCTGAACAGTTTTCTCAAGAAGGAGATTTTCGAACCGCTAGACATGTACGATACACACTTCTATCTGCCCGAAGAAAAGAAGGGCCGCCTTGCGACGGTATACCGTCCTAAAGCAGGCGGTGGTATTGAGGCGCGACCTGAGACTAATGGCATGCGGAGCCAAGGCATGTACGACAATGGCCCTAGAGTTAGCTTCTCTGGCGGCGCAGGACTGCTGTCTACTGCTAACGACTATGCAAAATTTCTCCAGATGACTCTCAACGGTGGCGAGTTGAATGGCCAGAGACTCCTCTCCCCCAAAACCATCGAGTTAATGACTACTAATCATCTAGGCGATATTCCCTTTCGAAGTGGCACAGGATTTGGCTTGGGTTTCTCCGTAGTCACGGATTTAGGAGAACGCGGCAGTCTAGGCTCAGTCGGTGAATACGGCTGGGGAGGAGCCTATCACTCTACCTATTGGGTTGACCCACAGGAAGAGTTGGTCGTCGTATATCTAACGCAAATCATTCCCGCAACCGGCCTAGATGATTACGCCAAGCTGCGCAGCGGTATCTATCAAGCGATAGTCGAGTAAGGGAAGAACATGGCCGGCAACACTGAGAAGAGAGATGGGCTTCGAGTTTTATTCCCGACACTTATCTACGAGGCATGGTATCCCGAGTTCTCTGCCTCTGAGGACGAACTCGTCTCCTACGTGGAGACACTGCGCGATCGAGATGAAGAAGGTCGGAAAATTAGCGCTGAGCAATATCCCAGCGGCTATACGTCCTATTACACCAATAGCAGCCTATTTAACGATACGAAGCTGGAGGGACTGGTTAGATTCTTTCATCAGTGTGCGCAGAATTACGCGCGGGATCATCACTGGGATACGACGAACTATCAGCCGGAAATGAATTCGTTGTTCGCTAACATTAATCCTAAACACAGTTTTCACCCAGAGCATCTCCATCCCTATTCTCACATCAGCGGAGTTTTCTATGTGAAGAGTGATGCAAGCAGCCCAGCGATCGGCTTCAAAGACCCGAGGATGGCCCGTTGGATGATGCCACCGGCTGCGGACGGTCAGCGGGCCGAGAATTCCTTCCACGCGAAGCTGGCGCCGGAGCCGGGCAAGCTGTTTCTCTTTCCTTCATGGTTAGAACACGGTGTTGCACAGAATCAATCAGACCGCGAGCGCATCAGTATGTCTTTTAATTTCGAGATGCAGCAGAAAACCAAACTGTAGTAGTCAGGAATTTCTCTTTCTTTGGATTTTACGACTCATAGCGGCCGGGCCAGCAAGTGTCTGCCTGCACCCTCAGCGACATCCTCTACTCACTTGCCTTCGATCCTGATTGCTCCAAAGGAACATACCGATGGGCGCAGGCAGCTTTAATGAAATTTCGACCACCACAGCGTAAAGCAGTTATTTCCTGCTAGATTTAAATTCCCTTACTTTTATGTCATGAGAAAAGCCACCTATTATTAGGAATCTCCGAGCGTTGAATGTTAGAGGCAGGGATTGGGGCGTCCTTTTTTTGCAGCCTGAGATGTGCGGGGATCGCTGTCATTGAGCAGTGGCTGCAGGTCGACGACCCTGTTTGGAAAGTGTTCCGTGCTAACTCGTGAGCCGTATCGAATTGTTCAGGCGGTAAAGGGATTGGTCCCAGGCGCTGATCTCACGCCAAAATCTGTTCGGTCGATCTCGTTTTATTGAGTAAAAAAACGCGAATAATAGTAACCAATTGTCCGTATACACCTAAATTCAAAACTTATTAAGTGTTTATTTGAAGGGGGTATTTAGTAAATCAAGTCATTCTATTTTAGTCTGTCTTGAGAAATTTGGAATGAGTGATAGCTATTAAGGTTCAGGTAAGGAATTGAACAAACAATCAATTACTAAATAATAATCATTGCTTTTATGTGAATTATAGTAACAAATTGGCCGTAAAGCCTAAATTTAGAGCTTATTAAGTGTTTATTTGAAGGGGATATTTAGTAAATCAAGCCATTCTATTTTAGTCTGTCTTGAGAAATTTGGAATGAGTGGTAGCTATTAAGGTTCAGGTTCAGGTAAGGAATTGAACAAACAATCAATTACTAAATAATAATCATTACTTTTATGTGAATTATAGTAACAAATTGGCCGTAAAACCTAAATTTAGAGTTTATTTAAAGGAAATATTTAGTAAATATAGTCATTCTAGTTTAATCTGCCAAAGGATCCGAAAAATGGGTTAAAGCTATTAAAAGGCTCAGAGTCAAAAATTGAACAGATAATCAATCACCAAAGATAAGAAGCATTATTCTTTAAAAGGGAGTTAGGTATGCGAAAGACATTTCCTAGTAAGCGCAAGGCTATTACCATTGGAGTAATTCTTGCAGGACTAGCAGCACCGGTAGCTGCTCAAGATGTAGAGGTTGAAGAGGTTATAGTAACAGGCTCTTTCATTCGTGGCTCTGCTCTCGACGCGCCCTCTCCGGTTCAAGTCGTCGACAGAACAAGTATCGAGGCACAGGGTGCTGCGCTTATTTGGGACGTGATAAAAAACCTCGAAGTGAACTCCGGCTCATTTACGAACTCAGGTTCCGGCGAACGCTCGCAAGTAGAAGGTACGGCGCAAATCAATTTGCGTAACCTAGGTGAGAACTCAACGCTAACATTGATAAACGGTAAGCGAGTCGCCCCCTATGCGGCCATAACCAATAACGGTGGCGAATTTGTTGATATTAACGCTATACCTCTGGTGATGACGGACCGTGTTGAAATCCTCACAGATGGCGGTTCTGCGTTATATGGGTCAGACGCGGTAGCCGGTGTGGTAAACGTTATCATGCGTACCGACTTCGAAGGATTTGAACTCTATGGTGACCTGCAAGGTGTTGAGGCTGCAGGCGACGCCTTTGATACGACACTCAGTGGTATCTGGGGCTGGGCTAGCGATGACGGAGACACTCACTTTGTTGTCTCAGCTGAGCGTTTTGAACGCGATAATCTGAATGTTCGAGACGGCAATTTTATCGATGAAAATAGTCAGTTTAACGGCGGGGTTTCTAATCCAAACGCGGGTATATCTAGTGCTGCTTTCGGCGCAAATATAAATCCAGCTTACATTGCTAATGATATTATGGACTTCAACCTCTCTCAGGGCGGCACTGATGAACAAATCCTCAGGGACCCGTTGTGTTCATCAACACTCGACGAACTAGGCAGGCCATTCTATGAGGGCAGCCTGAGGGAGACGCGCGGTGAGCGCGGAGGCGGTTGTAATGAGGATGTGTCACGATTTAATTTCCTATCAAGGGACACTAAGCGTTCTAGTGTGGCCATGGCATTCGACCATACCTTCAGCGAAGCGGCAGAGTTTTACTCTTTTGTTAACTATATGGAGAATGAGATCACTCTCGAGGGTGGCGGGTTGAACAATACCGGTGGTTCCAGCCGGACTCGTGGACCTACAGTGCAGCTTGCAACTCCTGGCTCCTATATAGGTAACCCTGCTTGGGGTGGATATTCCTTGGGTGCGCCTACAGAGCTGGGATACTATGCGGCGGCAGCGGGTAATGTCCGGCCAACTGCAGCGGATATTACTAATAATCCTAATTCCCTCGCAAATGGTGGTCCGAACGTATCCAATATCATCTATCCGCGGGACGGAATCCCCAGAAACGGTGAGCGTTCCAACTACAATAATTCAGAATCAACAATAATCCAGGCGGGTTTGCGTGGTGATTTTGATTATCGGGATCGGCCTTGGAGCTACGACGTAGGCGTGTCCTGGAGTCAATCCAGCAACGAACAGACCTATCAAACTTTTAATCGTGAGCGAACGGAGTTGGCCGCGATGGGTTTGGGCGGCCCAAACTGTACGCCAAACGGTAGGTCAGATTTTGATTGGCAAGGCCAGCCAGGACCTTTCGGTGGAGCTATACCCACAGCCTGGGACTACTACGGCGATGGCTATACGCAGACCTTCTTCCCGAACTACGTGTTAACTACTAGGGAGAGTATTTCTCAGGGGCTGACCAGCAGCAATCAGGGGCAGGGAGGGTGTGAATTCTATAATCCTTACCTCACCCAGTTTACCGACCCCAACGTGGCTAACTCTCCCGAGTTGATGGCGCATCTCAACGAGACTGTACTCAGGGCGGACAAGCGTAATACGCTAGCCGTGCTCGATGCAGTAGTTGGTGGTGAATTGTTCGATATGGCTGGTGGCCCGGCGGCGATAGCATTCGGAGCCCAGCACAGGCAAAGAGACGCAAAATCCAGAGCCCCTGCACTGAACTTTCCGGGTATTCCGAATGCGATCTTGGGTTATGACAGTGCCGGTGTACCCAATGACTTCCATAAGGTTGATAACAATTACGAATGTGCAAATTGTATCTTTAACTTCGAGAATCAACGCGATACTACAGCAGTGTTCTTGGAGATTGCCTTGCCGTTCATGGAGAATATAGAAACACAGATAGCGGTTCGTTATGAGGATTATGGGGGTTTTATAGGTAGTGATATATCGCCTAAGTTTGCTATGAGCTGGCGACCCACAGAATCACTACTGCTTAGGGGCTCTTACTCTCAGTCATTCCGCGCGCCGAACATCGGTATCGTCGAGGAAGGATTGGAAGCTAGCTCCACCACGTTCAAAGACCCGATCTCGAACCAGCGGGTTAGAGCTGGTCTGATTCCTCCGACCCCTGAAAATGGTGAGACTGAAGCTACTTTTACTCTAGGTGGCCCTGCGCCATATGTGGGTAATGAGTATGCCGACACGTATAGTGTCGGATTTATCTGGACCCCTGGTGGCACTCTCGAGGGTCTCAGCGTTCAGGCAGATGCCTGGCGCTTTGAGGTAACGGACCGCGTATTGCCTGAGCCTGCAATTACTGCAGTGCAGCCGGAAATCGAAAGATTTAAAACGGTCGTGGGTGATCCCAATAACTACATCCTGAATGATAGTATCTCTTCAGATTCACCTGTGTTGGATGTGAAATGTGACCCTAATTCAATTGCTGCGCAGTATGGAGTTGACTCTGCCGAGCGATTGAATTGTGTGGTTAATCCAGCGCTTTACACCGACAATACTCAGGGGGTTGGTATCAGCCGTGGGTTCAGGAGCGAAAACGCCGGTTTGATTACTCTGACTTTGGCGGCTATAAATGCTGGAGAGATCACTGCTGATGGTGTTGACGTGAAGCTGGGTTATAACTGGGATAATGATTGGGGGAGATTCCGTGTCAGTGCGGACTTCACCCATGTAAATTCGTACAGCTTAAACGGTATTCCTGGTCTAGAGTTGGGCCTGTTGGATACTGGCATTTTCGATGCTGCGGGGACCTCAGGTAATAATTTGCATGTGCGTTCATTGCCTGATAACAAAGGCAATGTGACCTTTAGCTGGCAACGCGACCAGCATGGTGTGACCGTGATTAATCGTCATATCGGCTCTTATCAGGATCTGGCTTATGCTACTACTTATGAACTAGGTAATGATCTGGTGAGATCTCTGGTACAGAAATCTATAAATAGCTACAACACTTGGGATGTTCAGTATCGCTATGCTCACGATTGGGGTAATAGCAGTCTGGGTAATACTGTTTTCACGTTTGGTGTTCTCGACCTGTTTAATGAGGATATTCCCTATCGTGAAGCCAATGGCTTGAACTACGATGCAACAGTATTCGATCCTCGCGGTCGAAGACTCTATGCCCGAGCATTGTGGCAGTTCTAATTACTGACTAGCTTGGTAATTTGAAAAAACGGCGATGAGAAATCACCGCCGTTTTTTTTCGTCTTGAACTAACTGGTAGTTAGAATGTTCATAAAGCTCGGGCATACCAGCGCTGACCGAGACCTTCAAATACACCCGCTTCATAGTTCAACGAGCTGAGCTCATGGTACGCAAGCCTCTTATTAAACGCGTCGAGCAAACCAACAGTGAAGGTTGTGCTACCAAGACGCGTCTTATCCCAGGCCTTGTTATAGGTGTACTACACATTCCACGTGTTGTGGCTGCTGATTTTTGCCGACAATAGCTGACGAACAAAATCGTTCGCCACTGTGAGCGCTTGATCGTAACCAAGGTTTTGATAAGAACCGATATGACGGTTAATCAGAGTGACACCTTGGTTGCCCTTGCACCAGTTGATAACCAACATGCCTTTGGAGTCAGGCATCGGGCGAACAAGGTTAATGAATGCGCTATTCGCAAACATAAACCCAAAGCACAGTTTTCATCCAGAACACCTACACCTTCATTCCCACATTAGCGGCGTGTTCTATGTGAAGAGTTATTCCAACAGTCCAGCCATTGGATTCAAAGATCCAAGAATGGCACGCTGGATGATGCCGCCAGCTGCAGATGGTCAACGGGCCAAGAATTCCTTCCATGCCAAGCTAGCACCAGAGCCGGGCAAACTGATTCTCTTTGCTTCCTGGCTGGAACACGGCGTGGCACAGAATATCTCTGACAGGGAACGCATCAGCATGTCGTTCAATTTCAAAATGAGAGCGAAGTCTCAGACTTAACCCACAGGTCCCTTCTTCTACTCAAGCTCATCGATCAAAGCTCCTCCCCTATACCAAGCATGGAGTAAGGGAGTATTCTGGCGAATAATCAGGCTCATAGCTCCGTTCGAAATGATACTCCCTCGCTGCGTGCTGATCGATATCTTCTTCATTTCCAGACGCTAGCGATCGGCATATTGTTTATTCACAAACAACACCCCAGCCCCTATCTTGAAAATTACGTACTCCGGGGATTCTAAAAGCGATTTTCGACACAAAAAAAACGGCGATGATTGCTCATCGCCGTTTTTTCAAATTACCAAACTAGTCAGTAATTAGAACGACCACAATGCTCGGGCGTACAGTCTACGACCGCGAGGATCGAATACCGTTGCATCATAACGTAAGCTACCAGCCGTAGTTTCACGGTGTGGTATTTCTTCGTTGAACATATCAAGAACACCAACAGTGAAATTGGTGGATCCTAGGCTCGCATTACCCCAATCATGAGAATAGCGGTACTGCAGATCCCAAGTGTCGTAGCTAGAGATCTTAGTCCTAGCTAACGATCTAACGAGGTCATTACCTGTATCGAACACATCTTGATAAGCTAGATCCTGATAAGAACCGATGTGACGATTAATCAGCGTCATACCATGGCGATCTCGCTGCCAAGTCAATGTCAGGTTACCTTTGTTATCAGGCAGTGAACGCACATGTAAGCCATTACCAGTTGTACCTGCAGCATCAAGCTTGCCAGTATCTTGCAGACCAAGCTCCAAACCCGGTATGCCGATCAACTTGTACTGATTTACGTGAGTGTAATCGATGCTGGCGCGAAATCTGCCCCAGTCATTATCCCAGTTATAACCGAGTTTTACGTCGACACCGTCGGCCTCAATCTCGCCCGCGTTAATTGCTCGCAGCGTTAGTGTAATCAAGTCGGCGTTTTCGTTACGAAAACTACGGCTAATTCCGATACCAGCATCACCAATAGTGTAAAGCGCTGGATTAACAACACAATTCAAACGCTCAGCAGAATCAGCACCGAATTGAGCAGCAACGTCATTAGGATTACACGCTACATCTAGCGCAGGCGAATCGGCAGAAATCGAATCATTCAGAATGTAGTTGTTAGGGTCATTCACAACCGCATTGAATACATCAAGTTCAGGCTGAACCGCTGAGATACCTGCTTGAGGTAGAACCTGTCTCTTATACACATCTGACGCTGCCGACGAATAGAGAGGTG
>CAJXQP010000090.1 GCA_913058275.1 uncultured Gammaproteobacteria bacterium
GTATAAGAGACAGAGCTAATACCTAGTTATATGTATTTATTAGTTATATGTATATATAGAGTATTAATGTTGATGTTAATAGCTAGAGGAATATCTGTTGATATCTAAACTAAATTTATAATTTTCAATTACTTAAAGCAATGAAAATTTGGTAGATAAGCACTGAATAGAGCAACAATAGCCTATTAGCCGTTGTGTATCGTTTGGGCTAATTCGTAAAGGCATTAAATCAGTACAAAACAATTCATCTGTTATCCCTCAAATACTTCAGCTTATACACACTTTTCAAACGGAGAATAATCAGCGTTCAATGCTTTTTGTGAATCATTTACCAACGCAAAAATTGGAGAATATCTCTCCTAACAGATCATCGCTGGTAAATTCACCAGTTATTGCCCCGAGCTGCATCTGAGCAAAACGTAGATCTTCTGCGATTAACTCCAACGAAGAGCGCGTTGCTAATAGCTCTAAAGCAGATTCAACGAGTTGTTTCGCATTACTTAAAGCAATTAGGTGTCTCTCTCGGGCTATGAAAACCCCTTCCTCAGTAGCGTTAAACCCAATTGCTTCTTTTATAAATCTTCTAAGCAGATCAATACCGACATTTTCTTTTGCAGAGAGACTTATGGTCGGTATCGAATATTCGAGATAATTGATCGTAGATAGACTTGGCGCTTCACTTTTTAGTAGATCAATCTTGTTATAGATAATCCCGGTGTTCTGCAGGTAATCTAGGTCTTTAATTGACTTGTCAGTTAATAATACAAGTGGTGCTAACAGCTTTTCCACATCTTGCTCACCCTGCGATTTATCCACAATTAGCAATAACTGGTCTGCCTGCTCCATAGCTAGCTGAGCGCGCCTCAAGCCTTCTTGCTCCACTACATCATCACTAAGGCGTATGCCGGCCGTATCTATTATGTGCACGGGCAGGCCATCTATGTTGATCTCTTCAGATAGTAGGTCTCTTGTGGTGCCGGGGATGTCTGTGACTATTGCACTATCTACGCCTGACAGTGCGTTTAAAAGGCTAGACTTACCTGCATTCGGCTTACCCGCGATAACAACATTAACACCTTCCTTTAACAGCGCGCCTTGTTTAGCTTGGGCTAGGGTTGCCTTTAACGACTCGAGGATTGCGTTTAGAGAATCTCCGACCTTATTGTCACTGACGAAGTCTATATCTTCGTCTGAGAAATCAATCGTGGCCTCAATATGTGCTCGTGCTTCTATCAATAGTCGAACCAGATTTAGTACTTTGTTGGAAAACTCGCCCTGTAGTGTTCGCAGCGCAGACTTCGCGGCTTGTTTAGAATTGGACTCAATCAGGTCGGCAATAGCCTCAGCTTGGAGTAAGTCTATTTTATTGTTCAGAAAAGCACGTTCCGAGAACTCACCCGGGTTGGCGAGCCTTGCCCCTAATTGTACGGAGCGGTCGAGTAACTCCCTTAGTACATAGATGCCTCCATGGCCTTGTAGCTCCAATACATCTTCCCCAGTGAAAGAATTCGGGGCGCTGAAGAACAGAGCTATACCCTGATCAATAGTCACCGCGGAGGCATCTAGGAAATTGCAAAAATGGGCGTGCCTAGGGGTAGGTGAAAAACCGAGGATCTCCTCGCTTATACGTAGAGAAAGAGGGCCAGATATTCTAACGATACCGACACCCGAACGGCCGGGAGCGGTTGCGATAGCGCAGACAGTATCAGTTTCTACTTGGGATGTTTCTACTGGGGAAATTGGCATCGGTAAACATGCTCATAGTAGAAGTTCTATAAATTAGGAGGACCCGCCATTGATTGCTTCTATCATTGAAGCAATCAATGTGTACGAGCTACGCTTTTTTCGCTGCGTAGGCCGCATCTATTTTTCTAGTGATATACCACTGCTGTAGTATGCCCAAACCTCCGTTTGTTAACCAATACAGCACCAACCCGGCTGGGAACCAGAGAAACAATAAGGTCATCATTATGGGCATCATCTTCATCACCTTAGCCTGCATAGGATCGGCAGGCGCGGGGCTGAGGGTGGTCTGTAAATACATTGTGGCACCCATGAGAAGAGGTAATACAAAGAAGGGGTCACGAACCGAAAGGTCGGTCAGCCATAGCATGAAAGGAGCATGGCGCAGTTCTACGCTCTCTAACAAAACCCAGTACAGCGCTATGAATACAGGCATCTGCACGAGCATAGGCAAACAACCGCCGAAGGGGTTTATCTTCTCCTTCTTATAAAGGTCCATGGTGGCCTTCTGCAGCTTCATCTTATCGTCGCCGTAACTCTCTTTGAGCTGCTGCATTTTGGGCATCAATCTTCGCATGCCGGCCATGGAGCGATATTGGGTTTCAGATAGTTTGTAGAAAGCAGACTTAACTACGACGGTTAATAAAACTATCGAAATACCATAGTTACCAATTACAGAGTTGATTCTAGAGAGTAACCAATAGATGGGCCCGGCTATGAACCAGAGGAAGCTATAATCGATAGTCTTGTCGAGACCAGGAGAGATGTCTCTTAAAACGTATTGGTCTTTTGGCCCAGCGTAATATTGAATACTGTGACTGCCGGTCTCGCCCGCTGCCACTTCAAATGCACTGCTGGTGAATTCTCCATAATACTGATTGCTACCGTTCTTTCTGGTGGTCATACGGTTTAACGATTCTGCATCAGGGATCCACGCAGTGAGAAAGTAATGCTGGCTAAAAGCCACCCAGCCGCCTGTTGTCTCTATTGTGTCGCTACCCTTGTCATCGATGTCGTCGAACTCGATTTCTATATAGGGGTCCTCACTCATGGTCGTTACGAAGCCAAGATAGGTCCTACCGAAACCGCCGGCATCACTTGGGTCATCGAAGGCGTCTCGTTTGATTTGTCCAAACGCATTAGCCTGCCAGTTTTCGGAAGAGCGGTTATTAACTATGAAGCTAATATCAATTAGGTAACTGTTACGATTAAAACCGTAGCGCTTTATTACCTCAATTCCATCGGGGGTGGTTGTTGTTAGATCTACATTCAGGCTATCAGAAGACTCGCTCATGCTATAGCGAGTAGATGTTGCTCTGTAGATGGCACGGCCATCGCTGTCGACGCCATTAGCTCCGATGAGGCCGCTCTGTGCTATGTATTCACGGCCAGGCTGATCGTCCAGTAGAACAAAGGGGTCATCTGCGACATCTATTTGTTTTAGATAAAGAGGCAATGCTAGATGAACGATGTCTCCACCGATGGGGTCTATACGAATATCAAAAGTATCGGTGCGAATAGAGATTAGGTCTTCAGTGTTGGTTGTGTCGGCCGCACTTGGGTTGCTAACGGCAGCAACTGTTGGCGTATCTGATGCATTACTTGTAATTATTTCAGGCGCGCTTGTTGGAATATCGCTAGGTAGATCATTGCCTGCTTGGGAGCCGCTTTGTGCGTTGGGTATCTGTGGAATTTCAACGCGAGATGAACTGCCGTCATCAATGGTGGGAGGAAAGTCTTCCTGCCATTGCAATAACATTAAATAGGTGACGATGGCCAAAGCCGTATAGAGGCCGTATTTAGTTAAATCCATGGTGTCTACTTACTCAGTCCATTGACCCTGCGGTCCGAACTCTCGGGAACGGGGTCATGACCCCCTTCGTGAAAAGGGTGGCAGCTGCAGATGCGACGGATACCTAATGCGGATCCGCGCAGTGAGCCGTGAATTTTAATTGCATCGATAGTGTACTGGGAACAGGTGGGGTAAAAGCGGCATTGATTGCCAATGAGCAAACTCAAACTAGACTGGTAAGCATTGATAAGTCGAATTAGTAATTTGTCCAACATGATAGCTTTTACCTGTCGTCCTGGTTTTTCGCTGCAGTCCTTATCATCTTTGCGTGTAAGTCCTGCCATAAAGAATCGATCGTATCGATTAACTCTTTACTGGTCAGCTTGTCAGCATCTTTGCGAGCCAACACAACTACGTCTAGCTTGTTTAACAGCTCTTTATTATGCCGAAACGTGTTTCGTAATTGGCGTTTTATTCGATTTCGCTGCACAGCTAATGCAACGTTCTTCTTAGCGATAACTAAACCCAATCTGGCGCTGGATCTAGTATTGCGATTAGCTAGCACCAGAAAATGGCGGCAGGAGACTTTAAGCTGAGCATTACTGAATACAGCTTTATAGTCTGCAGCGTTTAGTAGCCGAGAAGTTTTAGGAAAGCCTAACTCAGCCACGTTTCTTTCTCTCTTCTCATTTGACTAGTAAATCATCGAACAGCAGAGAAAGCAGAACTTATGCTGAGAGTTTGGCGCGCCCTTTAGAGCGGCGTCTCTTAATAACAAGACGGCCGCCTTTTGTTGCCATACGCGCCCTAAAACCGTGAGTTCGAGCTCTCTTTAATACACTTGGTTGGAATGTTCTTTTCATATCAATTCATCCGATTCTTCAATAACAAACCGAACGAAACGGTTCGAAAATAGGACCGCGAATTCTAGAGGTTTTAATGTCAACATGCAACGTAATACCCGCATGAATAAAGGATCGATAAACTTGATCAAGGAGATAAATTAAACTGGAGCAGACAGAATATTCACTAAAACAAGTTTGCATAAATTCATCCAGAATTTAGTAACAAGTTATCCACAGCTTTGTTATTAACAACTAGTTAAGATTGCTGTGAATAGAAGTGATTTTTCACTCGGTATTTATCAGAATAAATAACGTAACTTGTTGATTATTATTAAGTAATTTGTTAGTGAGAAAGGCGGGATTTAGTTCGGATGGCAGTGGATAACTCTTGCTTGAATCGATAGAATTGCTGCCTGTTTTATAAAATCAATAATTCATGTGGGCAAGAAAACGTGGCCGTAACGATCTGGCAAGAATGTGTCGACTGCTTGAAAGCAGAACTACCCTCTCAGCAATTCAATACGTGGATAAGACCACTGCACGTAGAACTAGATTCGTCAGTCTTGCGTATCTTTGCTCCTAATCGATTTATTCTAGATTGGGTAAAGGGAAAATTTTTACCGCGAATTGTTGAAATTGTAACCGAGTTTGGTGAAGCGTCACTAGAGATACAGCTGGAAGTATTTAGTGGCGATGCGTCCCAGCGAGTTGCAATGGCGCCTCCGCAATCAGCTTTGTTGACTGGCTCTAGATCGAACGAGAGTAAAAGCCAGAGAGTTAGAGAGACGGTTAATACCAATGATCAGCTGAAGACACAGACGGTATCAGCGCCAGCGATAGCCTTGAATTCGAGTAGGGCAGTTGAAACGGCAAGACGCAATGTCGACATCGTTATCGAGGGCAAGCTCAGGCACAGGGGTGCTCTGAATGTTGAAAACACTTTCGATAATTTCGTTGAAGGCAAGTCCAACCAGCTCGCTCGAGCCGCCGCGATACAGGTAGCAGAAAACCCTGGCTATGCTTACAACCCTCTATTTATATATGGGGGTGTGGGGTTAGGTAAGACTCACTTAATGCACGCGATCGGTAATTATTTGGTAGCTAAAAAGCCAGATGCTAAGGTCGTCTATCTTCACTCTGAGACCTTCGTTGCCACCATGGTAACGGCACTGCAATTGAATGCTATTAATGAATTTAAACGTTTCTATCGTTCCGTAGATGCCCTGTTAATCGACGATATTCAATTCTTCGCAGGTAAGGAACGTTCTCAAGAAGAGTTTTTTCATACCTTCAATGCCTTGCTCGAAGGTGGGCAGCAGATCATATTAACTTGTGATCGCTATCATAAAGAGATTAACGGGCTGGAAGAACGACTGAAGTCTAGATTTAGCTGGGGACTCACTGTTGCCGTCGAGCCGCCAGAGCTCGAAACTAGAGCTGCAATTCTCATGAACAAAGCCGCACTATTCAATATCGAATTGCCAAATGATGTTGCCATGTTTATAGCCCAACGCCTACGGTCCAATGTTCGAGAGTTGGAAGGTGCATTGAAGCGAGTTATAGCGCACTCTAATTTCACCGGTCAAAAAATTGATCTGGACCTGATCAAGGAAGCGCTTCGCGACCTTTTTGCGCTGCAAGATAAGTTAGTGACGATCGATAATATTCAGCGTTCCGTTGCTGAGTACTACAAGATTAAGATGGCAGACATGCTCTCTAAGCGTCGTAATCGATCGGTTGCGAGGCCTCGCCAGGTTGCGATGTGTTTATCTAAAGAATTAACTAATCATAGCCTTCCGGAAATCGGTGATGCTTTTGGTGGTAGGGACCATACTACCGTGATGCACGCCTGCAAGCAGGTTAAGAAGCTTCGCGGTAGTTCTATAGACATAAAGGAAGACTACAATAACTTGCTCAGATCATTATCGAGTTAACTCTAGCGCGGTAGTGTCTGGGTTTAGAAGAACTAAGCTTAGGTAGAAAAGGAAAGCAAAGAAATGCATTTTGTTATTTCACGTGAGGCTTTTTTGAAGCCCCTGCAATTAGTTAGTGGTGTTGTCGAGAGACGTCAAACACTTCCAGTTCTCTCTAATGTTCTTTTGGATTTGAAAGAGAGTGAGCTATCACTTACCGGCACTGATCTCGAAGTTGAATTGGTTGGTCGGGTTACTGTTGATCAGGCGCATACCCCAGGCGCTGTTACTGTCCCAGCTCGTAAGCTTTTGGATATTTGTAAATCCCTTTCGGACGATGCCATTATTGAGTTGTCGCTTATCGAGAATAAAGTGACCCTTAATTCCGGGCGCAGTAGGTTTACGCTAACCACCCTCCCAGCCTCTGAGTTTCCGGCAGTAGACGAAGAACCAGATACGTTTTCTATTACTATGGGCCAGAGTAAATTGCGCGAGTTGCTAGACAGCACGAGCTTCGCGATGGCCCAGCAAGATGTTCGTTATTACCTAAACGGTATGTTGTTTGAAGTAGCCGGCGACTACTTGCGGGTTGTTGCCACTGATGGCCATCGCTTGGCCATGGAAACTCTAGATATGAGCAATCCTATTTCTGAGCCGCAGCAGCTGATATTGCCCCGAAAGGGAATCATGGAAATGGCACGTTTGTTGACGGATGACTCTGGAGAAATTTCGCTTACCTTTGGTCAGAACCATATACGAGCTAGTGTTCCGGCATTTACCTTCACTTCGAAATTAGTAGACGGAAAATTCCCAGACTACAACCGCGTTCTACCCAAGGGTGGAAATAAGGTTCTTCTTGGGGACTGCCAAGAATTACGCCAGGCTTTTTCTCGAGCATCTATCCTATCCAATGAGAAATATCGCGGTGTTCGTGTTCTGCTCTCTAATGGTGAAATGAAGATTCTTGCTAATAATCCTGAGCAGGAGGAAGCAGAGGAGATAGTTTCTGTCGAGTATGAGGGCGACTCTTTAGAGATCGGTTTCAACGTTAGTTACCTAATCGATGTCCTTTCTACGCTAAATAGTAAGCGGGCGCGGATTACACTCTCAGATCCTAATAGCAGTGCGTTGCTTGAAGCCGAAGAAGGCAGTGATGCTTTGTACGTTGTAATGCCGATGCGTTTATAGACACTAATTAATGGCGTACTGAGGTCTCGACTTCGGCTTGGCTGCTTATGAGTATTATAGAGAAGCTCTCCGTGACTGCTGTTCGTAATATTGATGGACTCGATATCGAGCCCATTCCAACCGTCAATATCCTTCATGGAGAGAACGGTTCGGGAAAGACCAGCATTCTTGAATCTATCCATTTGCTGGCCAGCGGTAGGTCATTCCGCACGAGTAAGTTGGAGCCCTTAATTAGTAGCGACAAAGATGAGGCGATTGTTTTTGCGAGGCTAGTCGGTGGCAAAGAAATAGGCCTAAGTAAATCCCGTAGGCAGAAGCATCATTTGAAGTTTATTTCAGAGAAGCAGACTAACTGGGAGAATGTAGCCCGTGAGCTGCCTTGCCAGATACTCGACTCGAACTCATTTCTTTTGTTGGAAGGCGGGCCTAAATCACGAAGACAGTTTTTGGATTGGGGTGTGTTTCACGTGGAACATGGTTTCGTAGAAAACTGGCGGCGCACCAAGAAGTCCATTGCAAATCGAAACTTGTTATTGAAACAACGCTCTCCAGATCTCAGTCAAATTTCTGCCTGGGACTCGGAGCTCTGTTTAGCTGCCAAAGAAGTGCATAGGGCTAGGCAGGAGTATTTCGATGTTTTTCTTCCGCTTTTTTTGGAGCTATATAGAAAGATGAACGGCGCGGAAGTTGACTCACTCGTTATTGATTATGCTAGTGGGTGGGACACAGGTAGAGAGCTCCAAGATGTACTGATGGACAATCGAGATATTGATATCCGCTATGGCGCAACCCAGAACGGACCACATAGGGCGGACCTCACATTTAAGATTGGTCGGAACCGTGCAGTCGATATACTGTCTCGGGGCCAGCAAAAGATCTTGGTTAGTACTATGAAGATCACGCAAGGGCTGCTGCTAAGCCAGGCGCTCGATAGGAAGTGCATTTTCCTAGTTGATGATCTGCCGTCGGAGCTTGATCATGACAATCGGGAAGCAATCCTGTCTCAGCTCGTGAGCATGGGGGGGCAGATCTTTGTGACCTGTGTTGAAATTTCCGGGATTTTAGATAGCCTCTCAAGCCAGCCCAAACTAGCCACGTTCCACGTGGAACGTGGTACAATAACAGCTTGATTTTAGCCAAATTATCCGATATTTAGGGGAAGGCAGCCGATAGTGCCTGCTAACAACGCCCTGGAGTAGAAGTATGAGTGAAGAGCCCGGCAGCGAATATAACTCCGATAGCATCAAGGTCCTAAAAGGGCTAGACGCGGTTCGGAAAAGGCCTGGGATGTATATCGGTGATACCGATGATGGAACAGGTCTGCACCATATGGTATTCGAGTTAGTTGATAATTCTGTAGATGAGGCGCTGGCAGGCCACTGCGATGAAGTGAAAGTGGTCATTCACATCGGTGAAACAGTAACCGTGTCTGACAATGGTCGTGGAATACCGACGGAAATGCATGCCGAAGGCGTCTCCGCGGCTGAAGTGATCATGACTGTTCTGCACGCAGGCGGTAAATTTGATGACAGCAGCTACAAGGTATCCGGCGGACTCCATGGCGTTGGGGTTTCGGTAGTAAATGCCCTGTCTGAAGAGCTGAAATTGACCATTCGACGTGACGGAAAGGTCCATGAGCAAGACTATGAGCACGGTGTTCCGGTTGCTCCGCTCGCTGTAGTTGGAGAGACCAGTGTCACTGGCACGGAGTGCCATTTTAGGCCTTCTACCGATACATTTTCTAATGTTGAATTTCACTACGATATTTTGGCAAAGAAACTACGTGAGTTAGCGTTTCTTAACGCTGGCGTAGCTATTCGACTTACCGATGAGCGTTCGGGCAAAGAAGATTTATACAAATACGAAGGCGGGTTAAGAGCCTTTGTTGATTATCTGAACAAGAATAAGGTAGCTGTAAATAAGGCATTTTACTTCAGCTCCGAGCGAAAAGAAGACGGGATCACTGTCGAAGTAGCGCTGCAGTGGAATGATTCCTACCAAGAAAACATATTCCCCTATACGAACAATATTCCCCAAAGAGATGGGGGAACCCACCTCGCCGGTTTCAGAGGCGCGCTAACCCGAGTGCTCAAAGGCTATATTGACAAGGAGTTGGCAACTCGAAAGGGCAAAGAAGTTACCACGTCCGGAGATGATGCTCGAGAAGGGCTTACAGCGGTCATTTCGGTGAAGGTGCCGGATCCAAAGTTCTCTTCGCAGACGAAGGACAAGTTGGTGTCCTCTGAAGTTAAAACTGTTGTTGAACAGGAAATGGCATCGCACTTTAGCGACTATCTCTTAGAAAATCCCCAAGACGCAAAACTTATTGTTGGCAAAATGCTAGATGCGGCACGTGCGCGAGAAGCTGTCTCTTATACACATCTCCGAGCCCA
>CAJXQP010000091.1 GCA_913058275.1 uncultured Gammaproteobacteria bacterium
CCCTCTCTATTCGTCGGCAGCGTCAGATGTGTATAAGAGACAGGTCATGCTGTGGGTCCGACGGTCTATTCTAAAAGCCGCTAACTTAGCAGTATTGTAGGCCGATTTCAAATCTATATCAAAATATATTGATATAGATTTCGCTGCATAATTACTCACAGAGGGTTCAATGGGAGTCAGATGAGAGCTTAAATTAAGCGAGTTGCTCATTGTTGCTCTCATCTACCAATATATTGCCTCTTAGGGCGGCATAGATATGGCATATTCCATTCAGGTGCGGGAAAATGCCGTCTTATAGAGACTCCTCGAAGCACATCTGAACTTACCCAACTGCATGGCTAGCCAGCTAGCAGCAGGGCACGGAGTTTATCGCTTCGCCAACCATGGCAAACACGTAGCAACTGAAGGAATTTGATTGATGGCAGAACAAGCTGTGTCACGTAAACAGAGCGCCAACGCAATTCGTGCATTGAGCATGGATGCAGTACAGAAGGCGAAATCGGGCCACCCCGGTGCGCCGATGGGGATGGCAGACATAGCACAGGTGCTGTGGTGCGATTTTCTGAAGCACAACCCTGGTGATCCAAAGTGGTTCAACCGCGACCGATTCGTGCTTTCCAATGGTCACGGCTCGATGCTGATCTATTCTGTGTTGCATCTGACTGGCTACGATCTGTCAAATGAAGATCTGCAGCAGTTCCGGCAGTTCGATTCCAAGACACCCGGTCATCCTGAATTTGGCTATACGCCCGGCGTAGAAACTACCACAGGGCCTCTGGGTCAGGGTCTCGCGAACGGAGTGGGAATGGCAATTGCGGAGAAGACCCTCGGCGCACAGTTTAATCGAGAGGGCCATGAGGTCGTAGATCACAACACTTACGTGTTTGTTGGCGATGGCTGTTTGATGGAAGGAATCTCGCACGAGGTTTGTTCCCTTGCGGGCACGCTTAATTTAGGCAAGCTGGTCGTGTTTTATGACGACAACGGGATTTCTATCGATGGTGAGGTAGAGCAGTGGTTCGCAGATGACACAGGCAAGCGCTTCGAAGCTTACGGTTGGCAGGTATTGTCAGTAGACGGACACGACCCGGACGCAATTAGTGATGCCATCAAACAAGGCATAAGTGATAGTGAGCGGCCTACTCTGATTAGCTGTAAGACTATTATTGGTTTTGGTTCCCCGAATAAGCAAGGTACGGCGGCAACTCATGGTGCGCCTCTTGGCGATGAGGAGATTGCAGCAACCAGAAAAGCGTTGGATTGGCCACATGCACCTTTCGTCATCCCGCAGGAGATCAAGCAAGCCTGGGATGCGACAGAACAGGGGTTTACCGCCGAGTCAGCCTGGAAAGAGAAGCTCGTCATCTATGAGGAAGAGTATCCAGAACTCGCTATGGAATTGGTACGCAGATTAAAGGGCCAGTTGCCGAGTTATTTCAGCGCCATGGCGGATGAATATATCGCCAAGTGTCAGCTTGCTCAAGACAATATTCCAAGCCGCAAAGCCTCACAGAATTCCATAGAAGCCTACGCTGCCCTGCTGCCTGAACTAATTGGCGGCTCCGCAGATTTGACTGGATCTAACTTAACGAACTGGTCTGGTAGTTCCGCGATCTCAGAAAAGGCCGACGGCAACTATATCTACTACGGCGTTAGAGAATTTGGAATGAGCGCAATCGCTACTGGTATGGCGCTGCATGGTGGGTTCATTCCCTATACTGCAACATTCTTGATCTTCATGGAATACGCTCGCAACGCGGTCAGAATGTCGGCGCTAATGAAGCAGCAAAGTATATTCGTCTACACCCACGACTCTATCGGCCAGGGCGAGGATGGTCCAACTCACCAACCGATTGAGCAACTCGCAAATCTTCGCACTACGCCGAACATGTCGGTGTGGCGTCCCTGTGACAATGTAGAATCTGCAGTGGCCTGGAAGGCCGCGATCGAAAAGCAGACCGGGCCGACTAGTCTGGTTTTTTCCCGACAGAATTTGCCGCACCAAGCGCGCAGCGATGAACAGGTTCAGGCTATCTCACGCGGAGCCTATGTTCTTAAGGACTGTGAGGGAGAACCTTCAGTAATCGTCTTGGCCACGGGCTCCGAAGTTTCCATAAGCTTAGCTGCTGTTGAAAGTCTGCAAGCCGAAGGCGTGAAGGCTCGACTCGTATCAATTCCCTGTGTCGATGTATTTGAAGCACAAGATGCAGAATATCGGGAACAGGTATTACCGAATGCAGTACGCCATCGCGTAGCCGTGGAAGCTGCCGGGGTCGATTATTGGCACAAGCTAGTAGGCCTTGATGGCAAAGTTATCGGTATGCGCACGTTCGGCGAATCTGCACCAGGGGCTGTGCTAATGGAGCACTTTGGCTTCACCGCTGAGAATGTAATTGCCACTGCGAAGTCTTTCAACTCGTGAGCCTATCGGCAATCACAAGTCGGCTAATTCTCTGTGCTGGGTAAATTCAAATGACCTATCGCATTGCAATTAACGGATACGGTCGAATAGGCCGCTGTGTGCTGCGTGCGTTCTATGAATCGGCTGACTATGTCGACATGCGGCTCGTTGCGATTAACGATCTTGCCGACATCGCTAATCTGTCCCATCTCACTCGTTATGACAGTACTCACGGTCGTTTTCTAGGAACAGTCGAAACAAGTAATGAGGCGTCTGGAAAAAGCTTGATCGTAAACGGTGATGAGATTCGCGTATTCAACGAGCCGGACGTCGGCAAGCTTCCCTGGTCTGATCTCGATGTCGACTTGGTTATGGAATGTAGCGGCGCATTTAAGGATCGTGCAACTGCAGCACTACACATTACTGGTGGCGCGAAGAAAGTACTGTTCTCGCAACCCGCTGAGAGTGACGTTGATGCCACTTTAGTATTTGGTACCAACCACACAACTCTGCAGCCCAATGCTGAAATAGTATCCAATGCGTCCTGCACTACGAATTGCATCGTGCCGGTGCTAAAAGCCATAAACGAAGCATTCAAGATAGAGTCTGGTGCTATTACCACGATTCATTCTGCAATGAACGATCAGCCAGTTATTGATAGCTACCACGATGATGATCTACGCAAGACGCGAAGCGCAATGCAATCGATAATTCCCGTCGATACAGCTCTGGCCAAGGGCATTGAAAGAATTCTTCCCGAGCTAACCGGACTACTTGAAGCGCAGGCGATTCGGGTTCCAACGTTAAACGTTTCTCTTATGGACCTAACACTAGCGGTAGCCTCTACTACGAATGTAGAGGAAGTGAATCAAGCGATTCGAAAAGCCAGCGCAAGCTTGCCGGCGAATGTGCTGGGTTTTACCGACGAGCCGCTTGCCTCCTGCGATTTCAATCATGATCCGCGTTCGGCCATCGTCGACATGAATCAGACAAGTGTGGCGAACGGCAAGCTGATCAAACTATTCGTTTGGTTTGACAACGAGTGGGCCTACGCGAACAGGATGCTAGATGTAGCTCAATATATGAGCTCAAACAAATGAACAAGCCATTACAGCTTTTACTTGGAACTAGTTATTAATGTCATTCCTGCGTATGGATCAACAAAATCTCGAAGGGAAGCGGGTTCTTATACGCGAAGACCTGAATGTAACTATCAATGATGGAGTAATTAGCAACGACACCAGAATTAGAGCGGCACTGCCTACCATCGAAATGGCGAGAACTGCTGGCGCGGAAGTAATCATCATGTCGCATCTAGGTAGACCTGCCGAGGGAAAGGCGATCGAGGAGCAGGATGAATTTTCGCTGCAGCCCGTAGCTGACAGGCTAGCGATGTTGCTCGATTGTGATGTTGCGGTCAATCGTGATTACTTAATCAGGGCCCCTGCCAGTCTTGGCTCCGGCAGCGTCACACTATTGGAAAACGTGCGTATCAATGCCGGTGAAAAGGCCAACGATGATGTCCTTGCTAAAAGCTACGCAGCACTGTGCGATGTTTTCGTAATGGATGCCTTCGGTACGGCACACCGCGCACAAGCTAGCACCTATGGTGTTGCGAAACATGCGCGTATCGCTTGTGCAGGCCCGCTACTGGCCAGCGAACTCGATGCACTGGAACGCTCTCTCAAGAATCCAGAAAGACCTATGTTAGCGATAGTGGGAGGGGCGAAGGTCTCAAGCAAGCTGGAAGTGCTTAAGAATCTATCGACCGAAGTAGATCAGCTCATCGTAGGTGGCGGCATAGCGAATACTTTTCTAGCGGCAGCTGGTGTAAATGTGGGCAAGTCATTGTTTGAGCCTGATCTTATCGACACAGCTAAGGCCTTAATGGAGTCAACTTCCATTCCAATGCCAACTGACGTTGTCGTTGCAAAAAAATTCGATGCGAATGCGGTCGCCGTAACTAAGTTAGTCATCGATATCGAAGACGATGACATGATTCTAGATATTGGGCCGGTAACGGCGGCGTATTTCGCGGAAATTATTGGCAATATGAAAACGATAATCTGGAATGGGCCGGTTGGCGTATTCGAGTTTGAGCAATTCTCAAATGGTACACAGGCGGTTGCGAAAGCCATAGCCGATAGTGCCGGGTTTTCAATCGCTGGCGGTGGAGAAACCATTGCGGCGATAGACAAATATGCAATTACAGATAAAGTCTCCTACATTTCAACGGGAGGTGGTGCCTTTTTAGAATACGTGCAAGGCGCTGTTTTGCCCGCGGTAGAAATATTGGAGCAAAGGGCCGGCAATGGCTAGCCTTTTCAATTTTAATCGAACATTCAATTTGCTGGCAACGAATAAACAAGAGAGCTGAGGAAGAATCATGGCATTAATTAGTTTAAGACAATTGTTAGATCACGCTGCAGAGCATAGTTACGGTGTTCCAGCTTTCAATGTAAATAACCTTGAACAGATTCGCGCTATTATGGAGGCTGCGGACGAGGCGAACAGCCCGGTTATTCTCCAGGCTTCGGCAGGTGCTAGGAAATACGCCGGCTCGAATTTTCTGAAACACCTTATTCAGGCAGCAATAGAAGAATTTCCACATATACCTATTGTTATGCATCAGGATCATGGTGTCTCGCCTGCAGTATGCCAGCGTTCTATTCAACTAGGTTTTTCATCGGTGATGATGGACGGATCGTTAGGAGAAGATGGAAAGACACCTATGGATTTCGATTATAATGCCAGCGTCACTAAGGCTACGGTCGACATGGCGCATGCCTGCGGTGTATCGGTGGAGGGCGAGATTGGTTGTCTCGGTTCGCTTGAGACGGGCTTGGCCGGAGATGAAGATGGAAGCGGTGCAGAGGGCCAGTTAACTATGGCGCAGATGCTAACCTCCGTAGAGGAGGCTTCAGACTTTGTAGACGCGACGGGCGTTGATGCCTTGGCGATAGCGGTAGGCACTAGTCACGGGGCATATAAATTTAGCCGCCCGCCAACGGGAGACATCCTGGCGATAGGCAGAATAAAAGAGATTCATGCGAAAATTCCGAACACGCATTTAGTAATGCATGGGTCTTCCTCGGTACCGCAAGAATGGCTGGCGACTATTAATGAGTTTGGTGGCGAAATACCAGAGACTTATGGTGTGCCCGTTGAAGAAATCCAGGAAGGTATTAAGCATGGCGTACGTAAAGTGAATATTGATACGGATCTACGTTTGGCATCTACAGGAGCCACGCGTAAATTTCTTGCAGAGAACAAATCTGAATTTGATCCGAGAAAATTTCTGATTCCAACAATGGACGCGATGAAGTCTATCGTTCTTGAGAGACTAGAGGCGTTCGGAACGGCTGGTCAGATTTCGAATATCAAGAAAGTCTACAACCTAGAACAGATGGCCGATCGCTATTCCAAATAGCCGATAATTGGTGAGCGAGTTGCTGAGCGAAGGCCCAAATTTTGCGCGAGGGGGAATGAGAGCGGATGTTCAGCAAAGCCAATGCGAACCAACTTCGAGGAAACTTGGAGAGCATGAAGTTCCTGCCCGGTGGCGGCGAGTCGAGTTTCGAGCTCGGCGCTGCGGTATCGCATAACTATACCGCCTACAAACAGCACTACGGTCTTAATTTTTCAAAACTAGATATGGACTTAAAATCCGCGAGATCAACTATAGGAACTTTCTCTAGTGGCCCCTATGAATTAGTTTGCCAACACTTCCTACCTTCATTACAACCGCCCCGCAAAACTGCTTTTTTACTACACGGCTATTTCGACCACGCTGGATTGTACCGTCATTTGATAGAGCATCTGCTTAAGCGTGACATAGCCGTCATTATCTTCGATTTGCCTGGCCATGGATTATCCAGCGGCACGACGGCTAGTATTAGTTCATTCCACGAATACAGTTCTGCGTTTGTAGAGTGTCTAACGCTTGCTAAACAGCAGCAGGTTGCATCGCCGTGGATTGCGATAGGTCAAAGTACCGGCTCAGCAATCATTATGGATGCTCTATTGGAGAAGAGGTTGGAGGCGGAGGTCGCGAAGGGCTTTTCGCTGCAAGACTTTATTCTTCTTGGGCCGCTGCTTAGGCCTAGGCAATGGCTGCGTTCAGTGATCTTGTTCAGCCTGAGCAGATTGTTTGTTGCGTCAACGCCCAGAAAATTTAGCAAGAATAGTCATGATGCCGAGTTTCTTGAATTCCTAAAGAGTAAAGACGAGCTACAGAGCAGAATTCTTCCCCGTGATTGGGTTCTGGCGATGATGGATTACATCAATCGGTTTGAGGCATCGCCCCGCCA
The DNA here is from genome assembly GCA_913058275.1 of uncultured Gammaproteobacteria bacterium. GTDB lineage: Bacteria > Pseudomonadota > Gammaproteobacteria > Pseudomonadales > Pseudohongiellaceae > UBA9145. Next base: position 6,712 of record CAJXQP010000091.1, read on the forward strand.
TGAGCAGTCACTGCAGATAATTCAAGGCAGGGGAGACGGCACTGTTGAATGGGAAAAGAATATTCCCAAAATATTAGAGAAGTTTCCCGGCTCTAAGGTTCATTGGGTAGATGAGGCTGGGCATCATCTCGTCAATGAATCAGTACCTTATCGTGAGCAAGTCTTTGCGCTCATAGACCAAATTTCAGAGGCATCAACGCTAGAATAAGACTCTGCAGCGAATAGTGCCTGGTACCTGATTCAATTTCTCCAGCGCCACTTCGCTATATTGCACGTCGATATCCATCACCACATAACCAACGTGTTCATTAGTTTGCAGATACTGCGAGCTAATATTGATCCCTGTGCCTGAGAACACATTGTTTATCTCGGATAGCACGCCAGGGATGTTCTTATGAATATGCAAGAGTCGGTGCTTTCCAGGGTGTGCAGGTAATGTTACCGCCGGGAAATTGACCGAGGCAAAACTAGACCCGTTGTCGCTGTACTTAACAAGCTTCTCGGCGACCTCGACTCCTATGTTTTCCTGAGCCTCTATAGTACTTCCGCCTACATGGGGCGTGATTATGCAGTTCTCAAATTGACGCAATGGAGAAATAAATTCCTCCGCATTCGACTTAGGCTCCTGCGGATAGACATCAATGGCGGCGCCAGCGAGAGCCTTGCTCTCTAATGCGTTGGCTAGCGCATCGATATCTACTACCGAGCCACGGGACGCATTGATCAATATCGATTCAGGCTTCATCCAGCCTATCTGCTCGGCTCCGATCATATCTTGAGTCTGAGGTGTCTCTGGTACATGCAGGCTAACCACATCGCACTCACGCATTAGCGCCTCGAGCGAGTCCATCTGTACCGCATTGCCTAGAGGGAGCTTGGTCACCACGTCGTACAGGTAAACCTTCATGCCCATAGACTCGGCAAGTACACTCAGTTGCGAGCCAATATTGCCGTAGCCTACGATGCCGAGTTTCTTGCCGCGAGTTTCGAAGGAGCCTTTTGCGGCTTTCTGCCAAACGCCACGATGCAGCAGGGCATTCTTTTCGGGAATGCCTCGGAGTAACAAGATTGACTGGCCTATGACTAACTCGGCTACGCTACGTGTGTTGGAGAACGGTGCATTGAATATGGGTATACCGCGTACGAGCGAAGCATTCAGATCAACCTGATTCGTTCCGATGCAGAAGCAGCCGACAGCCTGTAATTTCTTAGACGCCGCAAATACGGACTCTGTAAGCTGAGTACGCGAGCGAATACCAACGAAATGTGCGTCGGCGACTTTTTCCGCTAGCTCGCCCCCCTCGAGTGAAGTTTTCAGGGTTTCAATATTCTCATAGCCTGACTTCTTCAGTGTGTTGATAGCGCTCTGGTGAACGCCTTCCAATAGCAAAAATTTAATTTTCCGCTTTTCTAAGGATTTTGGATTCATAGGGTTAGATTCGTAGGTTCAGATTAATAGACAAGGACTTTCTATTCTGGCCGCTAGCCGAGTGTAGCTTACAGACGTTTCTGCACTTGCGGTTGTCATGGAGGCCTGTGTTTAGACGATTGCAGCGATGCTCAAAAAGCTGGCGCATGGTAACATATTCTGCTTTTGCTATGCGCACAGCCGCGTATTAATTCCAAATCCAGCAGAGACGAAGTAAAGGATAGCGACATGAATTGCAGTAAATCAGAACTGTTGGAGAAGCTTGTAGAGATCGTGGGTGCAGGCTGGGTTAAGACCGACGCCGACGACCTTCAGAATTACGGCAAAGACTGGACTAAAGCCTATTCAGCAAACCCCGTGGCTATCGTGCTACCGAGCGATACACAAGAAGTAATTGCACTTGTTCAGTTGGCAAACCTTCATGAAATCGCCCTCGTACCGTCTGGCGGCCGCACGGGCCTAAGTGGGGGCGCGGTAGCCTCAAATGAGGAGCTGGTCGTTGCCTTCGATCGGATGAATAAGATTCTCGGATTCAACCCCGCCGATAGGCAGGTTATTTGCGAACCGGGTGTAGTTACTGAGCAGCTACAGCAGTACGCGGAAACCGAAGGCCTATTCTACCCAGTCGACTTTGCGTCATCAGGTTCCAGCCAGCTAGGCGGAAATGTCTCGACTAATGCGGGTGGTATAAAAGTTATTCGCTATGGCATGACTCGTGAGTGGGTGAAAGGAATGAAGGTGGTTACCGGAGGTGGTGAGCTTCTCGATCTGAACCGCGGATTGAGTAAGAATGCGACGGGTTATGATTTCCGGCATCTCTTTACTGGAGCCGAAGGAACTCTCGGTTTTATAGTTGAGTTAACCGTTGCTCTTACCAACAAGCCCAAAGATCCAACTGTCTTGGTTCTGGGTGTTGAAAAGATGGAACTCATCATGCAAGTACTACAGGCATTTCAGGACAAGCTCGATCTTACTGCCTTTGAATTCTTTTCAGAGAAGGCGCTTAAACATGTCATCGAAGAAAAACAACTACAGCGACCGTTCGATACTGAATCTGATTTCTACGCACTAGTCGAGTTTGAAAATCACTCTGAGCAGGATATGGAAACGGCCATGCATCTATTCGAGACTTGTGTCGAAGAAGGCTGGATCTTGGACGGTGCTATTAGCCAGAACAGCACTCAGGCAAATAATCTTTGGCGGCTGCGTGAAGACATATCGGAAACTATCTCAAAATTTACACCGTACAAGAATGACATTTCGGTAAAGGTTTCTAAAGTTCCAGAATTCTTACTGGAAGTTGACAGCTTGGTCACATCTGCCTATCCCGATTTTGAAATCATTTGGTTCGGCCACATCGGTGACGGAAATATTCATCTAAATATATTGAAACCAGAGGCCTTAGCGGCGGAAACGTTTTTCGAAGAGTGCGCAAAGGTTTCCCACCTGGTTTTCGAAATTGTAGAAAAACACGGCGGAAGTATTTCTGCCGAGCACGGAGTTGGTTTGCTAAAGAAGCCGTTCCTGCACTACTCACGTAGTGCAGCAGAGATCGCCTATATGAAATCGATAAAGAAAATATTCGATCCTAAGACTGTCTCTTATACACATCTGACGCTGCCGACGAATAGAGAGGTGTAGATC